>JAQUQV010000043.1 GCA_028715905.1 Kiritimatiellia bacterium | reverse complement strand
AATGTCGGGCAGGGCGCCTTGGATGATGATCCGGTCAAAACACGAATAGGCGCCGAGAATGTCCTCGGTATGCCGTTCAAGAAATGCTGTTTGCATAATGAACCTCCTTGTTGTCACAAGGTTGTATTAAAAAATTATCACCCGGCATAGCCGGGTTGGGGAGACACAATGGAAAAAATCCTGATTCAGGGCGGCCCGTTGTTGTGGTTGATCCTGCTTGGCGGTTTGGCCGCGCTGGGTATTTTTTTTGAGCGCTGGTTTCACATCCACCGCGCGCAGATTAAAACCGACGACTTTTTGAACGGAATATTCAATATTCTCAGCCGCCATAATATTTCCGAAGCCCTGACCATTTGCAAGGAAACGCCCGGACCGGCGGCCTACCTCGTGCGCACGGCGATCATGCATTTCAACCAACGGCTTACTGCCATAGAGCGGGCAATTGACGCGGCGGCCTTGACGGAAATCGCCCGCCTGGAACGCCATTTCGCCACGCTGTCCGCCATCGCCCACCTCGCCCCTTTGCTCGGCCTGCTCGGCACGGTCGCGGGCATGATTCAGGTCTTTATCGCCATTCAAAAGAAATCCCCCCTTGTGCCGGCCGCCGACCTGGCGGGAGGCGTCTGGCTGGCATTAACCACGACCGCCGCGGGGTTGATCGTGGCGATTTTTGCATACTTTGCCCACAATATTTTAGTCTCCAAGGCATCGGCGATTATCCTGGACATGGAACGGACCGCCAATGAAACCACCGGCTTTTTGTCCGGCCTGCGCGCCGGGCAAAACGGCAATAACAAAAATCCGCAGCCGGGCGCCCCGGACCGGGACGCGGATTGTTGCGACCGTGCGGCCGCGGAAATTGAATTATGAACCATGAACCCGGCAACCCAGCGGGCGGCAATGCCGACAAACCGCAAATGGACGGACGACGCTGGCGGAAAATGCGCCTGAACTCGCGCTTGTTCCGTCATCCGTTCGGGTTGATCCCGTTCCTCAACGTTTTCCTGCTGATATTTTTCTTTGTCGTTTTTAATTCCGCTTTTGTTCTGAAGCCGGGCATTAAAGTGCAGCTGCCGGTCGGCGGTTTTCAACAGGGGGCGTTATACAGTTCCCGGGCGGTGATCCTGACCCAGGAAGGGCTTGTTTTTTATAACGACGAGCGCGTGCCGCTGGATGCGCTGGGAAACGCCCTGTGCGTTTCAACCGGCAAAGACGACGCCATGCCGCTCACGATTGAGGCCGATTTGCGTGTTCCCTACGACACCATCATCCGGACCCTGAACATGGCCGCCGCCGCCGGGATAAGCAATATTTTTCTCTCGGTCCGGCCGACTTTCGGCGAAGAATTCATGCCATGAAAAAACTGCCCTGCTTGTCGCCCTTCCTCTGGCCGGCCCTGCTTGCGTCTATTGCGCTTTCCCTCCTCGCAATTCCCATTCTCCTGCTTGAGAAAAACGCACCCCCGGCTTGCCCGGTCGCCGGGCCGGCAGAGATCAGATACGCCATGAGATCCGGCATGCCGGTTGTGGAAAGCAACGAAATCGCGGAAATCCGCGCGCTTTATGCGCCCGATCTTTTTGCCTCGTCAAGAAACAATCGCCTGCCCGCCATGCCGTCTGAGAAAGGCCGCCCCGTTCCCCCGGACGTTATTCCGCCGGAAAATCTCCCGATCCCGGCTTTCCCCGCGGCTCCGGGCAAAAACGGCGCCGAGCCCCCCCCTGTGCGGAAGAGAAAAATTGAGCATGACGCGCCTGAACCGGAACGGCGTTTCCATGCCGCCGGCCGGCCGGATCAACAGGCAAAAAACAGCGCCCGGGGCGCGGCTGGAAAACAGGCGAAACTTTACGTTGAACTTGAAGGCGGATTGAAAAATTATCCTATTAAGCCGGACTATTTTCAGGATATTATCCCCTTCGGCGGACAAAAACCCTGGTCCATCCGCGCGGAAATACGCCTCAACGCCGACGGACAGGTTGAACAGGTATTGGCCGAACCATCCGGTTGTGCGCCGGACCTTTGCCGGGAAATCGTCAAAAGGCTTTACCTACTCCGCCCGGCCTGCCCCGCGCAGGCCGGCGAAGGCGCCGTGACCATAACCTGCCAGTGAAAACATTTGCGGATGCTTTCTTGCCTCCCGCTCCCCATTTGAAACTTGATCTTTTCGGAAACGGCCTTATTGTATGAATGGATTTGGTTGTCAGCCGGAAACGGCAAATCTGAAAGCAAAATGTCAGCGGAAGAATCAATAAACATTCAAACCGCCAAATGGGCGCCGGATAACCAGCCGGAATGCGTCCTCGCCTTTCTCAAACGGCCGGCCATTGACCGCAAAGCGGAGGAATCGGCGCGGGAAATCCTGAATGCCGTCCGGCAGGAAGGCGACGGGGCCGTGATCCGTTTTGCGCGCGAATATGACGCCTGCCATCTCACCGCCGGCTCCCTGCGGGTCAGCCCGCGGGAAATGAATGAAGCCCGCGAAAAAACGGGCAACACCTTTATCGCGGCGGTCCGCGAAGCGCACCGGCGGATCATGGCCTTCGCCAGGGCCGGAATGAAAAAAAACTGGTTCATGCCTTCGCCGAAAGGCGGCATGCTGGGCGAACAATTCGCGCCTCTGGAACGGGTCGGCATTTACATTCCCGGCGGACAGGCCCCTCTCGTGTCCACGGCTTTGATGACAGCCACCCTGGCAAAAGCGGCCGGCGTGCCCGAGATTGCCGCCTGTTCGCCCGTCGGCTCCCCGTCCCAAATGAATCCTTTCCTGCTGGTGGCGCTGGAAATGGCCGGGGCAACCGAAATCTACAAGATCGGCGGCGTTCCGGCGATCGGCGCCTTGGCGTACGGCACACAGACCATCGGCAAAGTCCAGAAAATAGTCGGACCAGGCGGCCAATACGTTACCGCCGCCAAGCGCCTGGTCTATGGGGAAGTGGCCCTTGATCTTGTGGCCGGTCCAAGCGAAATCGCGATTATGGCTGATGATTCCGCGCCGCCGGAAGCCGTGGCCGCCGACTTGCTTTCCCAGGCCGAGCACGGCACGGGTTTTGAAAAAACACTGCTGGTTACACCGTCGGAAAGGCTTGTCTCCGCCGTCCGCGATGAAATCATGCAACAGATAAATTATCTGGGCCGGCGCGCCGCCATCGGGAAAGTGCTCGCGAACGGGACCATGCTGGTTACGGTCAACACGCTTGACGCGGGCATGGAGCTGTGCAATCGTTTTGCGCCGGAACACCTTGAAATCATGGTCCGGGAGCCGCGCAACTGGCTTAAAAAAGTGCGGAACGCCGGCGCGGTGTTTATCGGCCCGTATTCCCCTGAATGCGCGGGCGACTATGCCGCCGGTCCCAGCCACGTTTTACCGACCGGCGGCACGGCGGCAATGTTCTCGGGGCTGACCGCCGACGATTTTCTTAAACGCACCAGCGTAATAGCCTTCACCCGGGCCGACCTCCTTAACACGCTGGAAATCATAAAAACCGTCGGCGGCGCCGAAAACATGGATGCCCACGTCAATTCCGCCCTGATCCGATTCAAATAAATGAGCGCGCTCATCAGAAACTGCATCCGGAAAATGTCCGCCTACGTCCCCGGCGAACAGCCCGCGGATCCCGCCGTGATCAAGCTGAACACCAACGAAAACCCCTACCCCCCCTCCCCGGCCGTTATGAAGGCGCTGCAAAAAATTGACGGCGACATGCTCCGGCGTTATCCGGACCCGGAATGCAAAGAACTGCGCGCCGTCATCGCCCGCCTGCATAAATGCTCCGCCGAAAACGTGTTTGTCGGCAACGGGTCCGACGAAATCCTGGCCCTCTGCTCGCGGGCGTTTGCGGAAGACAACGACCAGATCGCCTTTTTTGAGCCATCTTATTCTCTGTACCCGGTTCTGGCGCGCATTCGCAATGTCAGGAGCAGAATTATCCGTCCGGGGAAAAACTTCCAGTGGCGGATGCCGGTTGATTGCAAGGCCGGGCTTTTTTACATGACCAACCCCAACGCGCCGACCGGCGCTCTTTATCCCGGGCAAGAAGTGGCCCGATTCTGCCGGCGTTTTGCCGGGGTGGTTGTCCTGGACGAGGCCTATGTTGACTTTGCCCGCGAAAACTGCATGCACCTGGCGCTGAAACTGAAAAACATCCTGGCCCTCAGAACGCTTTCCAAGTCGTATTCGCTCGCCGGCCTGAGGGTCGGCTACGCCGTCGGTGCAAGGGAACTGGTTGCCGCCCTTTTCAAAATCAAGGATTCCTACAATGTTGACAGAATTTCCCAGGCGCTGGCCATGGCGGCCCTCAAGGACCAGGCTTACATGCGCGCCAACGCGCGGCGTATCATCGCCTCCCGCCGCCGGCTTTCCGGTTCGCTCGCCGCCCTGGGATTCACGGTCCTGCCCTCGGACGCCAATTTTGTCTTCGCCAAACCCTCCGGAAGCGCGGCAACCCTCTACCGCCGGCTGCGCGCCCGGAATATTCTGGTGCGCCATTTTGCCGGCAGGAAAACCGGCGATTTCCTGCGGATCACGGTGGGCACCGACCGCCAGATCAACGCGCTGCTGAAAGCAATCCCCGCCATCCGCGGGGATAAGGAACGTGGGGAGTGAAAAATAAAATGAAAAAAAGGACAGCGGAAATCCGCCGGGAAACCCGGGAAACGAAAATCAGCATAAAGCTCAATCTGGACGGCGAAGGAACGGCGCAGATCAATTCCGGGATGCCGTTTCTGGACCATATGCTCACGCTTCTGGCGCGCCATTCGCTTTGCGATATTTCTCTCAAGGCGCAGGGAGACCTGGCCGTTGACTTCCACCATACGGTGGAGGATATCGGCCTCTGTCTCGGCGCGGCCCTCAACAAGGCGCTCGGAACCAGGCGGGGCATCCGGCGTTATGGTTTCGCCTACGCCCCCATGGACGAGGCCCTCAGCCGCGCCGCGGTTGACATGGGCGGGCGGCCGTTCCTGGTTTATCGCGTCGCCAGCAAGCGCCGCAAAATCCTTGAATTTGACCTGGGCCTGATCGCCGAATTCATGCAGGCTTTCTGCGTTCAGGGCAAGCTGAATCTGCATCTTGACCAATTGTACGGACACGAGCCGCACCACGCCTATGAATCCATGTTCAAGGCCCTGGCGCTCGCTTTGCGCGCGGCAGTTGCCCGCGACTCAAAAGAGAAAAACATTCCTTCCAGCAAGGGGCGCTTGTAGGATTTCATCTATGCCGAATTGTATGGTCATTCCCGCCATTGATCTCCGCAACGGAAAATGCGTCCGGCTGCGGCAGGGGAATTTTGCCGAAGAAAAAATTTACGCCGAAGACCCGGTAAAAGCCGCCCGGCAATGGGAAAACGACGGGGCCGGGTGTCTGCACGTGGTGGACCTGGATGGAGCGCGCTGCGGCCAGCCGGTGAACAGCAAAATTATCCTGAAAATCGCCGCCGCCGTAAAAATTCCGGTGCAGACCGGCGGCGGATTAAGGACCGCATCCCAGATTCAGCGCTTGCTGGACAACGGCGTCAGCCGGGCGATTATCGGCACGGCGGCCTGCGAGTCCGACGACGTTGTCAAACCGCTCATACAAAAATTCAAGTCAAAACTGGCCGTCGGCATTGACGCCCGCGCGGGTCTCGTCCAGACCAGGGGATGGACGCATACCACCGCCCTGAAGGCCGCCGACCTGGCCGGCCGGCTGGACAAAATGGGCGTGGCAACCCTGATTTACACCGATACGCACCGGGACGGCATGCTGACCGGGCCGAACCTGGAAGGAATCGCGGACTTGTGCCGGCGCGTCAAATGCGGCGTGATCGCCTCCGGCGGAGTGTCATGCGTTGACGATATTATTAAACTGCGCGCGCTTGCTTTGCAAAATTTAACAGGTATTATCGTGGGGAAAGCGCTTTATGAAAGAAAAATCCCCTTTTCAATTTTGCACGAATAACGGTTTTATCGGGAGAAAATGATGCCAAAAACAACATGTCCGCCGTCCGATTTGACAATGATGGAAACCAGGGAAACCCGGCTGGGTAACGGCATCCGCGTGGTAACGGCCGCGTTGCCCCGGGTGCAAAGCGTGGCCGTCGGCGTCTGGGTCGGCGTGGGCGGACGTTATGAATCCGCCAAGTTCTCCGGCATCAGCCATTTTATTGAACATTTGCTTTTCAAAGGAACCGAGCGGAGAAAAGCGCGCGACATTTCCCGGGCCATTGAAGGCCGCGGCGGCATCTGCAACGCCTTCACCCAGGAGGAGAGCACCTGCTACTACGCCCGCATCGCCTACGACCACGCCTGGAAAACTTTTGATATCCTGAGCGACATGTACCTGCATCCCCGGTTTGACCAGGCTGACATTGACCGGGAAAGAGGCGTGATCGCGGAAGAAATCATGATGTACCGCGACCAGCCCGAACACGTCGTGCAGGAAATGCTGATTGAAAACCTCTGGCGCGACCATGAACTCGGGCGGCCGCTGATCGGCTCGCCGGAGACGCTTAAAAACATCAGCCGCGAACAGATCATCGCCTTCAAAAGAAAAAAATACGTGCCGGAATCCACCGTGCTCACATTCACCGGCAAGGTGAACCACGATGAATGCGTTAAAAAAGCCGCGCAGCAAGTGGGGCACGTCCGGCCGGCCCGCGCCCCATCCTACCGGCTCGTCAATGCCGCCGTTCCCCAGCGCAACATGGCGCTAAAAGGACGGGAAATAGAACAGACGCACATGGCGCTGGGTTTCAGGATATTCGGGCGCCATGACAAACGGCGCTACGCGCTCAAGGCACTCAACGTGATCCTCGGCGAAAATATGAGTTCCCGGCTGTTCCAGACCATCCGCGAGAAAAACGGCCTGGCTTATTCCATCAGTTCGGGCATGCAGCTTTTCGCCGAAACCGGCGCGCTGGTGATCAACGCCGGCCTGGATAAAAACCGCCGCGAAAAAGCCGTGGAACTGGTCTTGCGGGAAATAAAAAGACTGAAGGACGAAGAAGTCGGCCTCAAGGAATTGAATCTGGCAAAAGAATATATCGTCGGCCATTTGCGGCTGGCGTTGGAAAGCCCGCTCGGCCAGATGATGTGGCTCGGCGAGCACATCCTCAACTACGGAACGGTCATCCCGCCGGAAGAGATCGTGGCGGCCGTGGCCGCGGTCCGGGCCGAAGATGTGCAGAAAACCGCCGCGGCCGTTTTCAAGGACCGGCTGGCGACGCTCGCCATCCTCTCGCCCGGAGTATCCGAAACGGACCATAAAATCATGAGCCAGATGCTGGCGGCGCTTTCATAAAAAAATAACGGAGCAAGACAATGATGAAAAAAATAATTTTAGCCGCGGTAATCCTGTGCATCATCCTCGTAATCGGCCTCCAGTTCTTTCTCGCCTACGGTTTGACCGATTCCCTCCGCAAATGGGTGCTGCCGGCCGTCAAAACGAAATATGACACGGATGTTTCCGTCCGCAACATCAGCGTCAACCTTCTGGGGGGAACGCTTAATATCCATGGCATTCAAGTGGCCAATCCGCCCGGTTTTGACGAACCGGCCATGCTCGCCATTGAAAACTGCGGGTTAAAAGTGGGATTACCCGCGCTTTTCAGGACCGGCGGCGCCGACATTCAAAAATCCGTTCTCAAAAACGTTTCCCTGACCATTGTCCGCGACAAAAACGGCGCGCTCAACCTGGACCCGCTTCTCAACGCCATGCAGTCCCCGGAAAGGCCGGCGGGAAGCGGCGGGGGCGCAGCCGAGGCCGGGCAAGACGCAGCCGATTCGGACCGGGCCTCCTTTCCGAATATAATCGTCAAAAAAATGGAAATGGCCGCCCGGCTGAATTATTTTGACTGGCAAGTCGGCCAGCCCTTCAAGCTCGGGATTGAAACGGAACTGCAATTGAGCAACATCGCCAATTACGGCCTGGACGATTCGCTTTCCGGAATAATCAACCTCCACGGCAATATCCTGGAAAACGGACGAAAATGCGCCTTTGATTTAAACGGTAGGATATCGCCGATCGCCGACCCGTTAACGGTTTCCTTTGATCTCTCCGGTTCCATGCAGACGTTAGACCTGCAAACCTTCAAGGAATTCATTGAAAACATCGGACTCAAAGAAGGCAAGGCTTCCGGAACGATAAATCTCGTCTGCCGCAAAGGCCGGTTTGATCCCGAAAAATCCGTGCTGCGTCTCAAGCTCAGCAATATTGTCCCGACCGAGGAAAAGGCCAAAAAAATGGGCGGCATTCCCATGCCCGCAACACTCAATATTATTGTTCCGGTCAGCGGCCCCCTTGCCAATCCGCAGATTAACGTCACCGAAGCCTTTTTCAAGTCAATGACCAGCGAGGACACCGTCAATTCCATCCTCCAGGGCATAATTGATTCCAAGACGGAAAAGGCCCAGAATCCGGAAAAAGACGGCAAACAAAACGATAAATCCGGATCAAAAACGCCCGCCCCGAAAATATCAGAAATCAAAAGCATGTTCGGCGATATACTCGGTGGTGCGGAGAAATAAAAACGCGGTTTGACCGTTCCGTTTGAACCCGGGCCGCGCACAGCGCGCGGTTGGGCAGGCGTATGATCCAGCCTGCGCAGCCAGTGCGGAGCAGGCCGGTTTTGCGGAGAAGCTCACAACATCAACAATGGACCGTCGGCCGTTTATTTTGGATGGCGGCGCTGCCGCCGGGGGACCATGGCTGGCACCTTGCGGCCTGGCCGCCCTGCTCGCCGCGCTCGGCCTCATGGCCGCCGGCCTGATTTTCGGCAACCTGAACCAGGACGAGGGCTGGTATCTCTACGCGGCCGGCCTTATCTCTTCCGGCAAAATACCGTACCGCGACTTTGCTTTCACGCAAGGGCCGGTCATGCCCTTTGTTTACGCGCTTGCCGACCCCCTCGTCAAGTGGGGCGGCCTGGCGGCCGGGCGGGTGTTTACCGGCGCGCTCGGGCTGGCCGGCGCCATCCTGGCCGCATGGCTGGCCGGAAGACTGGCGCGTCCCGGACAGAAGCGCCCGGCCGTTATCCTTTGTTTTATCCTGGCGTTGGTGAATATTTACCAGGGTTATTTCTGCACGGTCGTTAAAACTTATTCGCTGACCATTCTGTTTCTGATAGGCGGGTTTTTGACTCTTCATCACGCGCTTGCGCGCCGCCGGGTCATGGCGCTGACGCTTTCGGCGGCTTTATTCGTTCTGGCGGCCGGAGTCCGTTCCTCGGCCGCGGTTGTGCCGCTGGTTATTTTCTGTCTGTTATGGCTGGAGCGTGGAAAATTCCTCTTCCCGGCCTGGATTTACTTTGCCGCCGGCGGAATAATTACGGCCATTTCCGTCTTTGGTCCTTTCCTCGCGCAATGCGCGGCCAACTTCATTTATTTTGTCGTCAGTTACCACGCCCTCCGGGACGAAAACGGTTTTTTGCAGGCCATGGCGTTCAAAGCCGGTTTCATATCGCGCTTTCTCCAGGCTTACTTTGTCTGTTTTGTTTTCTGGGCGGCGGCGCTGGCGGCAAAACGGTTCCGGAAAAACGATTTTGCCGGGGAAGCGGCGCATGATTTTCCGATATCTTCTTTCCTGCGGCGCTGTGTCTGGCTCAGCGCCCTTGCGGTCAGCTTGCTTCATTTGGCGGCCCCTTTTCCCTACGACGATTACCAGGTTTTCGTTTATCCGCTCTTTGCAACCGCCGTAACGCTCATGGTTATTGACGTTTTGCCGGCGCGCGCCGGAACAATTGCGGTATTAACCGCGCTGGTTCTTTCCTGCGCCGCGGCCGTTTCCTCTCCGGTCAACCAGGACTGGTTTATTGAAGGCCGCGAACTGATCTGGTGGAAAACGAGGAATCAGCCCCCCCTCGTCAAACTGCGGCAGACCGCCGCCAGGGTCCGGGCGCTCACCAACCCTGAGGACTTTCTTCTCACCCAGGACCCCTATCTGGCGGTTGAATCCGGCCGGCCCCTGCCGCCCGGCCTTGAAATGGGGCAATTCAGTTATTTCCCGGATTTGACCGACGAACAGGCGAAAAAACTGAACGTGCTCAACCGCAACCTCTTTGCGGAACTGCTGCGGAATTGCGGCGCGCCCCTGGCTGCGCTCAGCGGTTATGCCTTTGCGATTCAGTCCCCGCAAATCACGCCGCTTCGCCCGGACGACAGAGCGTGTTTTGAGCGAATCATTCACAGCCGTTACGAACTTCTGGAAACAATCCCTCATTTCGGCCAAGCCGCGACCGACTTGCGCCTGTACCGCCGAATGGCCGCTCCGGGACGGCGGTGATTTGTGTATATAAAATGAAAGTCGGACTGCTCGGATTTGCTCAATCTGGAAAAAAAACTTTTTTCTCCCTGCTGACGGGGAGGAAACAGGACGGGTCCATCGCGCTCAAAGAGGGGGAGGCGCTGGAAGGTATCGCGCCGATCCGCGACCCGCGGGTTGACGCGCTCGCCGGTCTTTTCAAACCCGAGCGCGTCAAATACGCCGAAAACATTATTGTCCTTTGCCCCGACCTTACGCCCCCGGGCTCGGCGGGCGCCGCGCGCGCCTGGCTGGAGAGCGCGCGCAAATGCGATTTACTCTGCATATTGATCCGCTCCTTTTCATCGGACGCGGTTTATCACCCACTCGGCGACGTCAATCCGGAACGCGACCGTAACGCCCTGGAATCGGAAATTGTTCTGGCCGACCTCGAAATAATTGAAAAAAGGCTGGAAAGAATTGAACGCGAAAAGAAGGCCGGCCAGACCCCGCGGCAGATACAGGAGGAAAAAACACTGCTGAAAATCAAGGGAACGATTGAAAAGGAAATGCGGCTCTGCGCCCCCGTCCTGGACAGGCAGGAATCGGACTCAATCAAAAGCCTGGCCCTCCTTATCCTGAAGCCGGTCATCTGGGCTTATAACGTAAATGAAGACCAGCTGGGGAAACAAGTCCATCAACAGACCGGCAATATCTTCAATATCTCCTGCCGGATTGAGCAGGAAATAATGGCGCTGGAAAATCAGGCGGAACGGCTGGACTACCTCAAAGAGATCGGCGTTTCATCGTCGGGACTGGACCGCCTCAATCAGGCGGCCTACGATGCGCTCGGTTTAATGTCGTTTTACACCGTGGGCGGAGACGAAGTGCGCGCCTGGACAATCCGCAAGGGCGCTCTGGCCCCGGAGGCCGGCGGGAAAGTGCATACGGATATTGAGCGCGGATTTATCCGCGTGGAAATCATCAAATACGACGATTTAATCGCCGCCGGAAGCGAAGCCGCCGCCAAAGCCCGGGGAAAAATGCAGGTAAAAGGACGCGACTACGCGATCGCGGACGGCGACATTTGCCACTTCCGTTTCAACGTGTGAACCGCGAGGTCCGCCGGCCGAAAATGTTGCTATTTAGCTATCCGCAGAGAGCCCGTTAGCCCCCCGGAAAACTCAAAAATTTTCCGCGCCAGGAAAATTATTTCTTATCGGCGGAGGGCTCGCCGGATTTTTCCTTGCCGGGCTCCGCGGTTCCGGCTTCTTCTTTCCCTCCGGCCGGCATAAAGGGCATTCCCGCGGGCAAACGGGCCGGCTTGAGCGATTCGCCTTCCTTGGTATAATCAATCTTGGCGGCGTCCTTGAGCTGCGCGACCAGCGCGCCCATCTTCTCCTGGACTTTTTTGCCTTTCAGGCGGAAAGCAATCTGGCCCTTGACATCCTCAAACGGCTTGGTCTGCGCCGGGTTATGCGCGATGGTCTGGATGATATGATAACCGAACTCGGTCTCAACCACCCCGCTGATTTCATTGGTCTTCAACGAAAAGGCGGCCTCTTCAAAAGCCGGCACCATGTTGCCGCGCGGAAAATCGCCGAGGCTGCCGCCCCTTGCTTTGCTGGGACAATCGGAATTTTCCTCGGCCAGCTTGGCAAAGTCGCCGCCCTTGTTCAGTTTCTTAAGCAAATCTTCCGCTTTTTTCTTCTTGGATTTTTTCGCAGAATCATCGTCGGTTGCGTCAATCGCGATCAGGATATGCCGGGCATTGATGGTCTCCGGCGTTTCAAAAAGGGACGTTTTGTTTTCATCATAATAGGTTTTGATTTCCTCGTCGGTCGGCGCGGAAACTTTCAGCAGCTTTTCAATCTTAATCTGCTCGTTGACGTCTTGTTCAAAAGCATCGCGGCTGATGTTGTTTTTTTTCAGGAAATCATCAAGCGTGGTTTTTTTCGGCAGGCTCGTCTGGAACAGATTTATTTCCCCGGTTGTCTCCTCCGGCGTTACGGCGATTTTTTCGCGTTCGCATTCGCCGGCAATCAAACGGCGGACAATGATGCCCTCCATGATCTGGGGTTTTACGCCTTTGATCATGGCTTCAAATTGTTTCGGGGGGATGCCGCGCCCCTCCATCATTTTCCGGATCTGGCCAAGCTCTTTGTCCAAATCAGCCTGGGTTATGTCCTGATCGTTAACCTTGACCAGGACCGTTTCCGGCGCGAGGGGCAGGGTTTTTTCCGCGGTTTCGGCCGGTTCCGTCCGGGCGGTTTCCGCTGTTGTTTCGGACTTCAAGGATGCGTCCTCCCCGGCTTTCACCGCGTCGGGTTTTGATGTTTCGGCCTCCTTGGCGGCGAGCGCCGGCATGGTTCCGAATACCGCCAATGCAAAAACGGCGCAGAGCATGATTCGTGCAATCTTCATGGAATCTCCTTTTTTAATCAACAGGTCGTTTCCCCAGCGTTTACTTCCGGATAAGATGGACTTTTGCGGCGGGTTTGTCAAATGCAATCCAGCATTAAATTCAATGCGCCTGCAAGATCCGTGTCCGGCGGCCGGGCCTCAGCCTGACCGGCGGATATGGGAAGGGGGTATTTTGAGAGCCAGGCGATATTTTGCCACCGTGCGCCTGGCAATCTGCAATCCGCGGGCGCTTAAACGTTCAAAGATTTCCTGGTCGGAAAGAGGATGCGCCGGGTCTTCCTCCGCCACCATCCCGGCCACCAGGTCCTGGATCGCCTTGTTTGAGACGAGATGCCCGTCGCTGGTTTTAAGACCGGGGGTGAAGAAATATTTCATGGCAAAGACCCCGCGGGGGGTTTTCATGAACTTATTGGCCACACAGCGGCAGACCGTGGTTTCGTGCAATCCGATCCGGCGGGCCACGTCCGACATGGTCAGCGGCTTCAGGAAAGCGACGCCGGAATCAAAAAAATCCGATTGAACCTTGATTATTTCCACGGCAACCCGCCGCAGCGTATGCTGGCGCTGTTCAATGCTCTTCATCAGGAAAAGAGCCCCTTTGACCTTCTCCATGATATATTTCCTGACCTCTTCCGTGCTCTGCGCGCCGGACATCAACTGCTGGTAATACCGGCTGATGCGCAGGCGGGGGATGCGCTCGTCGTTCAAAACCACATGATAACCGTTTTCCCCCTTTTCCACGAAAATCTCCGGAAAAATATACGGCGCGGTTTCGCCGCCGAACGCCAGTCCCGGCCTTGGATCAAGCGTGGCAATCATTTTGGCGGCCGTCCGGACTTCATCGTCCGCGACGCCCAGCGCCCGCGCCATTTCGCCGTAATTTCTGGCCGCAAGGAGATTCAGATGATCGCTGACAATCCGCGCGGCCAGGGAGGAATCGTGGCCGAAGCGCTGCAGTTGAAGCAGGAGGCAGTCCTTGAGGTCGCGCGCGCCGACGCCGACGGGGTCAAAATCCCGGATGACCGCCAGGACATCATATAAACATTCGGCCTCATACCCCGCCGAAACGGCCAGCTCCTCTATGCTCTGGGTCAGATAACCTTCCTCGTTAATACTGCCGATAATCAATTCGCCGATGCGGCGGTCGCGGTCGGACATTTCAAGCATGGCAAGCTGTTTGGCCAGATGCTCCTGGAGGGATTCGTCCGGCGCGCGGACTTCCAGGGCATAATCCCGCTTTTTTTCGGCGGCGGCGTTGTACGGCTCGTATTCCTGGAGAAAGTAATCATGGGTTTCCCTGTCCAAACGCATCAAAACTTCAAAATCTTCCTTGAAATTCAGCTCTTTGGCGTCCACCCGCGTGTCGTCCGCCGACTGCGGGTCCAGCGCAATTGAATCATCGCCCTTTTCTTCAAGCACCGGATTCTGCTGCAGTTCCTTCTGGATCAAGGCGCGCAATTCAAGCACGGGAACCTGGAGCAGTTCCAGCGACTGCCTCAATTGCGGCGCCAGAACCTGCAGCTGGCGCTGGTCCTGCCTTAAAGTCAATCCCGGATTGTTGAGCATAATTATCCTTCCGGGAAAATAATAACCATTTGAATATCAGATTCAAGCTGTTTTGAGGCAACCGGCGGATTTTTCTGGAACAAACGCGGGGAATCGGGTAAATATGCTCGCCTTTGCCTGCGGTAAATTTTATATTCGCCACCAACCATGAAAATATGCATTCTGGCCAGCGGCAGTTCCGGCAACTGCATTTTTGTCGGGACAAGCCGGGAACGCGTGCTGATTGACGCCGGCTTAAGCGCCAGAGAAACCGCCCGGCGCCTTGAGCAGATCGGCGTTGCTCTTTCCACGATCTCGGCGGTCTGCCTGACCCATGAGCATTCCGACCATATCGCCGGGCTGGCAATGCTGCAACGGCGCTACGACCTCAAAATCTTCGCCAATTCAGGCACGATTGAAGCCATCCGCCGCAACGCCAAAATGCGCCATTTGCAGTGGCAGACCTTTTCCACCGGGATGCCTTTCCAAATCGGCGATCTTACCTTTACCCCCTTTCCCGTATCCCACGATGCTTATGAGCCGGTCGGTTTCATCGCGGCCGGCGGAAACACGCAGGTGGGGATTGTCACCGATATCGGCGCGGCCACCCATCTCGTCCGGGAACACCTGCGCCGCTGCCAGGCGCTGATCATTGAAGCCAACCACGATGAGGGGCTTCTCTCGGGCGCGCGGCGGCCCTGGATGCTCAAACAGCGCATTGCGGGAAGACAGGGACATATGTCCAACGCCGGCGCGGCGCAAATAATCGCGGAAACGGCCTCGCCTGAGCTCAGGCAGGTGTTTTTGTGCCATATCAGCCGGGACTGCAACCGGCCGGAACTGGCGTTAAAAGAGGTTAAAAACTCGCTGGCCCGGCGCGGAATGGCAAACATTCAGGTAAGCGTCACTTTTGCAAACCAGATCAGCGAAATCTGGACCGACGAGAAAAAATGAAATAAATATGAAACAAAATCTGGACTAATTTCGATTTTCTGCTATATTCGCCCCCGTTTTACTTTTAACCCGTATCCATGGTTTGACAATAAATGCAAGGATTTGAAAAGAAAGTGGCGTTGATTACCGGCGCGGCGCGCGGCATCGGGCGGACAATCGCCGAAAAATTCGCGCAGGCGGGCGCCGATGTCGCATTATGCGATTTGAACCGCGAATGGCTGGATGAAAGCCTTGCGGCCTGCGCTTCAAAAGGACGCAGGGCCGCCGGCTACGCGGTTGATGTAAGCCGGGGGGAAGACGTCCAGAAAACAGTTGAAGCGGTCATGAGCGATTTCGGCCGGATTGACATTCTGGTCAACAACGCGGGCATAACCCGCGACGGATTCCTTTTGAGAATGTCGGAACAGGACTGGGACGCCGTATTGAATATTAACCTGAAAGGGACTTTTCTATTCACCAAGGCCGCCGCAAAAATCATGTTAAAACAACGTTCCGGCGCAATTGTTAATTTAGCCTCAATTATCGGCTTGATTGGAAACGCGGGACAGTGTAATTATGCGGCTTCAAAAGCGGGGGTAATTGCCCTGACGAAATCAGCCGCGAAGGAACTGGCTTCGCGGAATATTCGCGTCAATGCCGTTGCGCCCGGCTTCATTACGACTAAAATGACGGAAGTTTTGCCGGAAGATATCCGGACAAAAATGCTGGCGGCCATTCCCGCAGGACGGTTTGGCAGGCCCGATGATGTCGCCGATGCGGTTCTGTTTCTGGCCGGCGGCGAATCAGCATACATCACCGGTCACGTCATCAACGTCAGCGGTGGAATGGTAATGTAAATTAGGCCGCTGTTCTCCACCGGACGTGGAAACAACGGCGGAAAAACAGGAGGAAAAAATGGCGCTTGAAGATAAAGTGCGTGATATAATCGTTGAACAACTGGGAATAAATGCCGAACAGGTTACTCCGGAAGCCTCGTTTATTGAGGATCTGGGGGCCGACTCGCTGGATACCGTTGAACTGGTCATGGCGTTTGAAGAGGAATTCGGCGCCGAAATTCCCGACGAAGAAGCCGAAAAACTGACGACCGTCGGCGCGGTAATTAATTACCTCAAGGAAAAGGGCTTTGGCGGTTAATGCCGCCGTTGTTATCTGGAAAAGGCCGGGAACTTCCGAAAGTTACCCGGCCTTTTTACCAAAAACCGTCGTTCTGAAACGTCAATTATCGGTTATCACTAAATGCGTAAAGTTGTTATCACCGGCATAGGATTAGTCACCCCGTTCGGCTGCGACCTGCGGAGCTTCTGGCAGAAAAACGTCTCCGGCGCGTCGGGCGTCCGCCGGGTCAGCCGTTTTGACGTTTCACCCTACCCATCGCAAATCGCCGGCGAGGTAACGGATTTCAACGTTGACCTCTTCTTAAGTAAAAAGGAACAACGCCGGACCGATCTGTACTGCCAATACGCCCTGGCCGCCGCCAAGCTGGCTTTAAAAGACTCCGCGCTGGACTGCGCTAAAATAAATTCCGAGCGCGCCGGGGTGATCGTCGGTTCCGGCATCGGCGGACTGCAGACCCTCCAAATCCAATACAAGCTTCTCCTTGAAAAAGGGCCGGGAAGGTGCAGCCCTTTCATGATACCCGAAATGATCAGCAACATGGCGGCGGGACTGATTGCCATTGATTTCCAGATGAAAGGGCCGAATTATGCCGTGGTCAGCGCCTGCGCCACCGGCGCCCATGCCATCGGCGACGCGCTCCGCATCATCCAGCGCGGCGACGCCGACATCATGGTGGCGGGCGGTTCCGACGCCAGCGTGTGCGTGCTCGGTTTCGCCGGGTTCTGCGCCCTGCGCGCGCTCAGCACGCGCAATGACGAGCCGGAAAAAGCGAGCCGCCCTTTTGACGCCGAACGCGACGGGTTTATCATGTCCGATGGAGCGGGCATCCTAATTCTTGAAGAATATGAGTCCGCGCGGCGGCGCGGCGCCAATATCTACTGCGAATTATCCGGCTACGCCGCCACATGCGACGCCTTTCATGAGACGGCCCCGGCCGAAGACGGCAGCGGCGGCGCGCGCGCCATAACCATGGCGCTGGAAGATTCCCATGAAAACTCCGCCGCCGTTGACTACATCAACGCCCACGGAACAAGCACCAAGCTCAATGACAAGTGCGAGACGCTGGCCATAAAAAAAGCTCTGGGTGAAGAAAACGCCCGCCGGGTAATGATCAGTTCCACCAAATCCATGATCGGCCATCTGCTCGGGGCGGCCGGCGCGGTGGAGGCCGCGGTCTGCGCCCTCGCCATCAGGCACAGCGTGGTTCCGCCCACAATCAATTATACCACCCCGGATCCGGACTGCGACCTGGACTACGTGCCCAACACGGCCCGGGAAAAAAAGATCAGACTGGCATTGAGCAACTCACTCGGGTTCGGAGGCCATAACGCCACGCTTGCCTTCCGGGCAGTATAAGCGCAAACAGCACAGAGCGGATGGCGCGGGACAGATAAAAAACCATTTGACGCCCGCGGAACGCCGTCCGCCAATCTTAGACGTGAAAGCCGTTAAAACAATCCGTCTTGCCTGGCTGGTCGTCGGCGCATGCGTCCTGTTCGTCTGGATTTCAGCCGTAATAACCCTTGGGATTGTCAATCTGGCGCAATACGCCGACACCCCTTTTGGAACCTATTTGATGGACAAGGGCGGCGAACGGATAATGCGACGCGTTCTTCTGGCAGGCGCGGTGGCGGTCGGCATCCTGCTCCTTAAAAAATTCGGCTGGAGGGGCTGGCAAGATTGCGGCTGGACCCGGGACACAGCCGGTTTGCCGCGCCGCGGCGGGATCAATTTTCTGCAGGGCGTTGTGCTCGGGTTCATAACCCTGGGAAGCATGGCGGCCGCGACGATTGTCCTGGGACTGCATAATTTCAAGCCCATGCAAGCCGCCCCCGCGCATCTGGCCGGTCTGGTATTGCTGTTTGCCGCTTCCGGCCTTTCCGTTGCGCTGGTGGAAGAAACCATCTGCCGCGGCATGATGTTCCGCGTTTTTGCCCGAGCCTGGAATCTCTGGACCGCCGCCCTGGTTATCAGCGTCGTTTTTGCCGCCGCGCACTTCGCGGGCCCCGCCCAGGCTGCTTTTCACGGCGATTCATTCATAGCCATCACGCTCAATATAACCGCGGCGACCTTCGCCAGCTTTCTTCCTCCCCCTTCCGAAATAATCCGCTTCGTAAACCTCGCCCTGCTCGGCCTGGTCCTCTGCGCATTCGTCATGCGCACGCAGACAATCTGGATGAGCGTCGGCGCGCATGCCGCCTGGGTTTTCACCATAAAACTCCATTCCCACTTTACCGCGCTGAATCCGGCGGCGGCCGCGGCAAGCTGGCTGGGGAAAAGAAATGATTTCATGGATTCGCCGGCGGTGATCCCGCTGTTCGCCGTTTTGATATTTGGCGCGCTCTGGAAAAACGGGCAAACCGGCTCACCCGCGCAAATCCACGGCCAAACATGGCGCATTCTTCCGGCGGCCTCCGGTAAACTGGAAGCTTTCTTCCGGGCCGGCGAGGAGCTTTTTTCCGGCGGCCGGACACTGAAATCATACCCCGGCTGCCGGGTCGCCAGCAAAGACGGGCTGGTGTTGAAAAAATACCGGCCGAAAAATTTCATGAACGGCCTGCGGTTTGCCTTCAAGCGCGCGCGCAGCCGGCGCGCGTTTCTGCTGGCGCAACGGCTGGCCGCAGCCGGCCTGCCCACCCCCCCCGTGCTGGCCTGGTCGGCCTCGCGCCGGTTCGGACTGCTGATGTCGGAAGCCATGATCGTCAGCGAAGTCCAAAACGCCGAACCGTTGACGGACTGGCTGAACCAAAAAACGGGCGATCGCGCAACGCGCGCGAAAGTCATGGCGGCCTATGGAGTTTTAATGGCGGACTTTCACCGCCATAACTATTCAAACCGCGATTTTAAACATGAAAACGTAATGTGTTCCAGAGAAAACCCCTGGATGCTCTGCGCCGTGGATCTGGATGGAGTCAGAAAACTGCCGTTTATCACCCGGCGCCGGACCGGGCGCGATCTGATGCGCGTGGGAAATTCGCTGGCTTCGCTCGGCTGGACGGACAAGACCGAAGTTGATTCCTTTTTTGCGGCTTATAACAACCGGGTTCCCCCCAGACTGCGCCGTCATGCTTTTCCCGGAAACACTTGATGAAAATCACGCTGGTTAACCCGAAGGCCTCCCCAAAAATGCCCTATGACGGCCCGCCCCTGTCTATTC
>JAQUQV010000042.1 GCA_028715905.1 Kiritimatiellia bacterium | reverse complement strand
CTGTATTCCGGAAGAACTCGCTGTTAAACAGAGGGGGAAGATTGGTTCGCTTGTTGAGCCAACTGGCAACGAAGAACAGAACGAGACTAATCAATAGGGCAACGGGACCAATACCGAAAATCTTATTCAAATATAAAAAAACTTTTCCATATGTCGCGGGGCGGTTATGCCGCAATATCCGATAAATTTCTGCTGCCTTTATGAAAGAGTGCTGGCTCATCGGAACTCAATTCTGTCGTCGAAACTCAGAATCTGCAACTTCTCCCCCGGAGAAATCCCCATGCGCTCCCGTATGGCTTTCGGGATGACCACTTGGTATTTAGGTGAAACAGTTACAGCGCTCATATCGATCTGCTTTATGGGATACGCATAGCATATCGATGCCCTTGCGTCAACCCTACGGTTCCCGAACCGGTCCCCCGCGAGTTTCTTTTCTTGATCAGCCGTTCCGGAGACATTATCATTCCGGCAAATGGCAAAGAAAGCGATTTACGGCTTCCTGATCGGGCTGGGCGCAGGCCTGGCGGCGTTAATTTTCTGGGGCGCGGGCGCGTTGGACCGTTTTGAATCCAAGACCTGGGACTGGCGCGTCCAGAGTCTGTCAAAACCGGGCGCATTCACCGGTCAAATCCGGATCATTTTCATTGACCAGGCCAGCCTGGACTGGGTAAAAAACGAAATGGCTTATGTCTGGCCATGGCCGCGTTCGCTTTACCAGCCTATCCTTGATTACTGCCGGCGGCAGGGCGCCAAGGCGGTTGCCTTTGACCTCCTCTTCACGGAACACTCCTCCTACGGCATGGAAGATGATCAGACTTTCGCCGCCGCCGTTTCCAATGCCCCGCCCTTTGCGGCGGCCGTCTTTCTCGGCCATGAAACCGGCGCGGCCTCGGTCTGGCCTGAAAACATTCCCCGCTCCCGCCTGCAAGTTTCCGGGTTGGAAGAATGGCTGGCAAACCTGCCGAGAAAAAAAGGCGTGTTATTCCCGAAAGCTTCTTTCCCGATCCCCGAACTGGCCGCCGGCGCCGTTTTGCTCGGGAATGTCTCGGCCCGGCCGGACGCCGACGCCATTTTCCGGCGCATCAAGCCGTTTGCTGTTTTTGACGGCGCGCCCGTTCCCGCGCTCGGCGTGGCCGCCCGGCTGGCGGACCCGGAAGCCGCCGGCGATAAAATCATTTTTTCAAAGGGCGCCGTAACAATCGGCAAACATAAGACCGCGCTTGACCGAACCGGAGCGGCCATCCTCAATTTCAGGGGGCGCTCCGGAACCCACGCGCGCATCAGCGCCGCGGCCGTGATCCAGTCGGAATTGAAACTGCAGGCCGGCGAAAAACCGCCGGCGGAGGACATGCCCTCCCTGAAAGGCTGTTATGTTTTCCTGGGCTGCAACGCGCCGGGACTGCTTGACAACCGGCCGGCGCCGGTCGGCCGGGTTTACACCGGCGTTGAACTGCACGCCACCGCGCTGGACAATCTCCTGGCCGGAGATTTTATGCGCGAGACGCCGCGCGGAATCGCGGCCGCCCTGATACTCGGCCTGGGCGTGGTCTGGGGCATGCTGGCCGCGCTGGGAAAAAGCGCGCGGGACAACATTATTGCCATGGCAATTGCCCTGCCCCTGCCGGCCCTGATCTGCGTCTGGGCCTATTGGCGCGGCTGGTGGGCGCCCTTCATGGCGCCGGAAACGGCTACAATTTTCGCCATCGTGGCCGCGATTATTTTCAACTACGCCACCGAGGGCCGCCAGAAAAGATTCATCCGCGGCGCTTTCAAACAATATCTGAGCGAGGAAGTGATTGAACAACTGGTCAGGCACCCGGAGCGGCTCGCTTTGGGCGGGGAACAGAGAACCCTTTCCATTTTCTTTTCCGATTTGCAGGGCTTTACCGGCATCTCCGAAGGTCTGAATCCGCAGCAACTGACCTCGCTCCTGAACGATTACCTGACGGCCATGACCGACATTATCCAGGAAGAAGGCGGGACGGTTGACAAGTACGAGGGCGACGCCATCATCGCCTTCTGGAACGCGCCGCTGGCGCAGGCGGACCACGCCGCGCGCGCGGCGCGCGCCGCCCTGGGCTGCCAGGCAAAACTCGCGCAAATGCGCCCGGAACTGCGCGGGCACACCGGCAAGGACCTTTTCATGCGCATCGGGCTCAACACCGGCGACGTGGTGGTCGGAAATATGGGCTCGCACAACCGCTTCAATTACACTATCCTCGGCGACGCCGCCAATCTGGCCTCGCGGCTGGAAGGCGTCAATAAACAGTTCGGAACTTTCACCATCATGGCGGAAACAACTTATACCGCCATGGGCGGGGCGTTCCCCGCGCGCGAGCTGGGCAGGGTCGCCGTGGTCGGACGCAAGGAACCGGTGCGCATATTTGAACCCATGCTCCGGGAGGAATGGAGCGCGCGCGGGGCGGCGCTGGAACAGTTTGCCGGCGCGCTCAAGGAATTTTACGCCGGCCGGTTTGAGGAAGCTTTTTCACAGTTTGAAAAAATAAAGGGGAACGACAACGCCGCCGCCGCCTACGCGGAAAAATGCCGCCGGCTGCTTGCGGCGCCGCCAAAGCAATGGCAGGGAATATGGGTGGCGGGGGAGAAGTGATGTAAGATTATGAGATTTATACCGACAAGCATTAAAGGGGTAATCCTGATTGAACCCGAAACGTTCGGCGACCGGCGCGGTTTTTTCATGGAAACGTACCGGCGCGATTTGTTCCGTCAAAACGGCATGGACGTTGAATTTGTGCAGTGGAATCATTCCCTGAGCGTTAAAAATACCCTCCGCGGAATGCATTATCAGGCGGAAAAACCGCAGGGCAAACTGGTGCGGGTCGTCCGGGGCGAGGTTTACGACGTGGCCGTGGATATCCGCTTCGGCTCGCCCACCTTCGGCGGATGGATCGCCAAAGTTCTTTCGGCGGAAAACAAAAAACAGCTTTTCGTGCCGGCCGGTTTCGCGCATGGTTTCTGCGTCTTGAGCGAAACGGCGGAATTCATTTACGCCTGCACCGCTTATTACCATCCGCAGGGCGAAAAAGGCGTTATCTGGAACGACCCGGATTTGAACATCCCCTGGCCGGTAAAAAACCCGCTCCTTTCCGAAAAGGACAAACGTTATCCGCAGTTGAAGGATATTGGCCGGGATTTTGTGTATCAGCAGAATATATCACCGCCCGCTCCGCTGGAGACACAGAGTGCGCGGAGATAAGAGGGGGGAAATAAGTTTTTATCTCTGCAACCTCTGCGGTAAAATATTTTATATGAATACAACCATCGCAATTACCGGCGGCAGGGGAATGCTTGGGTCCGACCTGGCCGCCGTCCTTGAAAAAGCCGGCTATCAGACGCGCGCCCTGGATTTGCCGGATTTTGACCTGGCCGATCCCGTCCGCCTGAAACAGGGGCTGGACGGGGTTGAGATCGTCGTCAATTGCGCCGCCTTCACCAACGTGGACCAGGCCGAGGACGCGCCGGAAACGGCCATGCATATAAACGCCGAGGCCGTCGGCAATCTGGGCGTCTGGGCCAAAGAACGGAACGCCTACCTGATTCATATTTCAACCGATTTCGTGTTTGACGGCGAAAGCGCGCGGCCTTATCTGGAAACGGACATGCCACGCCCCATAAACGTCTATGGACAGTCCAAGCTGAAAGGCGAGGAATTGCTCCGGCAGAGCGGCTGCCGCTGCGCAATTGTGCGCGTGCAATGGAGTTACGGAAAACACGGCGTTAATTTCGTCGCCAAACTGTTGGAACGCTCCCGCGGAGGCGGGGCATTGAAGGTGGTAAACGACCAGACCGGCGCGCCGACCTGGACGCTTGACATGGCCCGGGCGATCAACAGCCTGTTGCGCGAGCGCCCGGAAGGCATATTTCATTTCGCCAACGCCGGTTACGCCACCCGCTATGAAACGGCCATGTTCATTGCGCGAAAAATGCGTTTACCCAATCCTATAAAACCCTGCGCCAGCTCCGAATTCCCGGCAAAGGCGCGCCGGCCGAAGAATTCAAGGTTTTGCACGGACAAAATCCAGGCACTGCTGGACCATGAAATCCGTTCCTGGGAAGAAGCCCTGGACGCTTTTCTGCAAAACCGCGCATCTTGAGTGGCCGCCGCCATCCGAAACTTGTTTTTACCGACGCGCGGTTTGGTGTTGACATTCCATGAACTGAAGCGGTATTATGATGAAACCTTAAGGAAAAAGGATATCTATGCGGCAACCGGCGCGGAACTTTTCCGCGCAACCGTAAAACAAGTCCATGGAAAACATTCCTTTATATCCGCTCCTATTTCAGCCCGTTTATAAGGATTACATCTGGGGCGGGAATAAAATCGCCTCGTATTACAAGCGCGACCTGCCGCCCGGCGTTTATGCCGAATCGTGGGAAATCGCCGACCGGCCGGAAGGCATGAGCGTGGTAACCAATGGTCCGCTGGCCGGCCGCGATTTGTTCAGCCTGATGAAACTTTACGGCGAAAAACTGACCGGCGCGCATTTTGCGGAATTCCCCCTGCTGGTTAAAATCATTGACGCCCGTGAAAAACTGAGCGTGCAGGTTCACCCGGATGAAAACGGCGTAAAAACTGTCGGCGGCGACGCCAAGTCCGAAATGTGGTACGTGCTGGCGGCCGAGCCGAACGCGGAAATCTACGCGGGATTGAAACCGGGCATAACCACTGAAAACTTCAAAGACGCCCTCGCCAAGGGCAAAACAGGCGACCTGTTGCGAACCGTGCCGGTGGTTAAGGGCGACGTGGTCTACATACCGGGCGGAAGAATTCACGCGATCGGCCCGGGCTGTATGATCCTGGAAGTGCAGCAGAATTCCAACACCACTTTCCGCCTCTTTGACTGGAACCGTCTCGGCCGCGACGGCAAACCACGCGCCCTGCAGATAAACAAGGCCGTCAAAGCCATCCACTGGCAAGATCCGGACTCGCCGAAAATTGACCTCGCCAAGCATCCGCCGCAATTTGACCGGAACGGCAACGCCACGGTGGAACTGTTGAAAACTCCTTTCTTCAGGTTTGAAAAAATCACCGCGGCCAAATCGCTGGATGGCGCCACCGACAACAGGACGTTTCATATCCTGTTTACAGAGGAAGGGCAGGCGGAACTGGCGGCCGGCTCAATGAAAATACCGCTGGAGGCGGGCAAGACCGTCTTTATTCCGGCCGCTTTGTCCAATTATGTCCTGACAACCGCCGGCGGCGGAACTGCCACGATACTGCGGGTCAGCCTGCCGACATAACCCGCCCCCCTGCCCCCTTGCCTAGGTGATTTCCTCCAACTGCCAGACAAAGGCCTTGACCCCCTCTTTGCCGAGGGATTTGCGCAGTTCGCCGACAGCCGCGCAGACTTTTGAGACGCATTCGTCCGCGCAGGCCGCGTATAAAACATTGTTCAACCCGGGCCAGACATCGGTGCCGAGATGCGTTCCGGACGAAGTCCCGCGGCCAAACGTTTCCCCGATCTTCGTGTAATTTGTCAGACCGCAGCTTTCCAGCATTTCCATGATTTCCATGTCCATCGCTTCGTTATACGCAATCATGATCATTTTCATGTTTATCACTCCTCTCGCCCGTCCGCCCGCCAGACCCGCCGGGGCGCACGGCGAGGAACATTGCCTGATATCCGTGAATGCCGTGTAACCGGCGAAGCTTTTCCTTATTTCTTCCTGACCTTCTCTTCCAGTATGGCATAAAGAATAGGCACAAAAATCATGGTGATGAAGGTTGTAACCGACAGGCCGGAGACCATGGTTATACCGAGCGGCTGCCATATTTCAGAACCCTGGCCGCGCGACAAGGCCAGCGGCAGCATGCCGGCCAGTGTGGTCAGCGTGGTCATCATGACCGGGCGCAGGCGCAGCCGGCCGCCCTCGGTGACGGCCGCGTACATGGTGAAACCGCGCGCCCGGAGAATATTGATATAACTGATCAGCACAATGGCGTTGTTGACCACAATCCCGATGAGCATGACCAGCCCCAGAAAAGTGATCATGCTGAGCGTGGTGCCGGTGACGAAAAAACCGAGAATAACCCCCGTAAAAGTAAAAGGCACTGCAAACATGATGATGAACGGGTCAAGCAGGGACTCAAACTGGGCGGCCATGACCATGTAAACCAGGGCAATTCCCAGAAGGAGCAGCAGAGCCAGGTCGCGAAAAGCCTTGGACTGCTCCTCTATGTCGCCGGCAAAATTGACCGTCAGGGCCGCCGGCAGGCTGACCCGGGCGGTCTGTTTTTTGAGGTCGGCCACGACTTCGCCGGTGGAACGTCCGTGCGCGTTGCATTCAACCCGCACAACGCGCTCCCGGTTCTGGCGCTCAATCTCAATCGGCCCGGTGATTTCGCGCACCCTGGTGAAATTGGACATTCTGATCTGCTTGCCGGTAAACGGCGAAACGACCATCAGGTTTTCAATGTCTTCGGGACGCGAACGGCAGGTTTCTTCCAGCCGCACGTAAATATCATAAGTGCGTCCGCTCTCGCGGTACTTGGTGGCGGTGGAGCCTTCAATTGCGGTCTTCAGCGTATCGGCGATGGTATCCATGTTGAGCCCGAGCGCCGCCGCTTTTTCCCGGTCAATTTCTATCTTGAGCTCCGGTTTGCGGCGGTCGCGCGAGACGCTTACGTCCACCGCGCCCGGCGTTTTTTCCATGATGTCCTTGATCCGCGCAGCCGCCGCGTCGGTTTGGTCCAGATCATGCCCGATGATTTCAATCTGGATTGATTTGCCGCCGGTGCCGCTTATCAGCCGGCCAAGCGGATTGCCGGTGGTGATATCGGTGCGCAGCACGCCGGGAAGATTTTTTAATTTTTCCCTGACCGCCTGCGTTATTTCCATGGATGACCTTTTGCGTTTTTCCTTGCGGGTTACTTTGACGCCGCCGGAAACCACGTGGCTGCCGGAGCGGCCTCCGAACACCGCTCCTATGCCGCCGCCCTGGCCAAAACGGATCATAAAGGCGATTTTTTCGGGCACTTCCTTTTCAATGATATCCTCTATCATGCCGGCCGTCTTGTCGGTTTCCTCAATCCGCGTGCCGACCGGCAGTTCCGCGCTGACGCTCAGCATTCCGGCGTCCTCCTCAGGAATAAACTCGCTGCCAATGAAGGGGAGCAACGCAAGGCTTGAAAGGAAAGCGAGCGCAAAACTGGCGATCACCGGCCTGCGGCGGCGAAGACTCCAGGCCAGGATGAGGGCATAGCGGTTTTCCAGGGCGGTAAACCACCTTTCCGAAATGTCATAAACACCGGCGACAACGCTTGCAAATCCCAGATGGGAGCGGCCGACCGTCCCGCGCAACCGGGCCAACACCCCGTCCCGCGTTTTCTCGCGCGGCGGCAAAGCGCCCTCCCGGGGACGGTTTCGCTTCAGCCACCGGGAACAAATCATCGGGGTAAAGGTGGTGGCGGTGAAAAGCGAGGCCAGCAGGGTGATGCAGATGATGGCCGAGAGCTCCTTGAACATGATGCCCACCAGGCCGGTTACAAACAGCAGGGGCAGAAACACGACCAGGGTGGTTGCGGTTGAGGCGGCGACCGAAAGAAACATTTCGCGCGTTCCGAAAATGGCGGCCTCCGCCGGACGCTCGCCGCGCTCCAGGTGGCGCGTGATATTATCAACAATCACGACCGCGTTGTCCACCACCATGCCGATGGCAATGGTCATGGCCGTCAGGCCAATGACGTTGATCGTCCGGTTGCTCATGAAGAGATAGGTGAAGGCCAGCAGAATGGAAAACGGGATTGTCAGCGCGATAATTATGCTGGAACGGAATTTTCTGAGAAAGAACCAGGTTACGAACACCACCAGCAGGGCGGCCAACCGGAGCGTTCCGGTCAGCGAATTGATGGAATACATGATATCCTCGGAACTGTCCATAATCAGGTGGAACTTGACGTCCGGCGGCATTTGCCTTTCCAGCTCCCTAATTTTTTTCTTAACCTTTTCCGCCACCTTCACCGTATTGACGCCGGTCTGTTTCTGGACCGACAAAGCCATGCCGCGGTGCCGGTTGATACGGGAAAGGCGCGAAACCTCCTTGAAGCCGTCCTCCACCCGCGCCACGTCCCGCATGTAAACAAGCCGGTCCTCATGCCGGCCGAGAATAATGGCGTTTACTTCGCCGGGATCGGTGAATTCCCCGGGCAGCCGGACGAGATAGTCGGTCATTCCGGACTTTATGTTGCCGACCGGCTGGGTGATATTTTCCCGCAAAATGGCGTTCTGCACGTCAAGGATGGACAGGTTGTAACTATCCAGCCGGTTGCGGTCAATCCAGACGTTGATTTGCCTTTCCAGGCCGCCCATGAGCTGGACCGTGCCCACCCCGGGAATCTGGCGCAGCGGATCGGCGACCTGGCGGTCAATCAGGTCGTAGAGGCCGGGATAACTCTGATCCGCGGTGATGCCCAGGTGCATGATCGGCATCATGGCGGTATTGAACTTGAAAATGAAGGGGTTGTCCATCTCGTCCGGGATGTCGGGCAGGAGCCGCTTGGCGCGGTCAATGCGGTCGCGAATATCGTTGGACGCCTCGTCCAGATTGATGCCCCAGATGAATTTAAGCGTAATGGCCGAGACGCCTTCCAGGGAGCGGGAAGTTATTTTTTCAACCCCCGGCGTGCTGGCCAACTGGTTTTCAAGCGGCTCGGTAACCCTGATTTCAACGTCTTCGGGACTGGCGCCGGAATAAGTGGAAATGACCGAGATGGAGGGCGGCTCAATCTCGGGCATCAGGTCCACGCCCAGCCTGGTTATGCTGTACAACGAAATAATGATGATCCCGATAAAAATCATCAGGTTCGTTATCGGCCGCTTGACGCCAAATTCAGGAAGATTCATTTTTTGCTTTAAAGTTCAGACGGGCTTGTTACGGGGAACCGGTTAATTTTCCAATTACCGAAGTTCTTGTTCCGCAATCACTTTCGCGCCGTCGCGCAGTCTCTGCTGGCCCATGATCACGATCGTTTCGCCGGCCCGCAACCCCTCTGCGATCTCAACCTCCCCGCCGAACCTGAAACCGGTTTTCACCGCGCGCCGGCGGGCGCTATCCCCCTCAACCACGTAAACAATCGTTTCCCGGGAATGCCCCAGAACGGATTCCTTCGGGACAAGTAATGTTTTTTTCTTTTCTTCCAGAATCAGCTTCACGCGCGCGAACATGCCCGGCATCAGCTTGTGTTCGGGATTGGGGATGAAAATTTCCACCGGCGCCGTGCGCGTCAGGATGTCAACGATCGGGCTGATTTTGGAAACCCTGCCGGTAAAAGTCTGTTTCGGGAAAGCGTCCACCGCAACTTCCGCTTTCTGGTCAATCTTTATAACGGGAAAATATTTTTCGGGCACGTCCAGGTTGACGCGCACGTTGTCAATATCCACCACAAAGGCCACGGCCGTCTGCGGGGAGACGCTGTCGCCCAAATCAACATAGACCGTGCCGACAATACCGGCCAGCGGCGAATCCACCGGCGACTTTTCAAATGTAAAACCGATTTCGTCCCGGTCAATATAGGCGATTATCTCGCCTTTTTCCACGGGCGCGCCCTCTTCTTTCAATTTTTCCAGGATTTTACCGGTAACTTTTGGATAGACCTGCGCGTCGTCCTGGGCCTTGATGCTGGCGGCGTAATCCAGCGTCCGCTTTATATCGCGCGCCTCAACCCGCAGGCAGCGCACCGCCACGGCCTCGTTGGCAACCGCTTTGCTGTCTCCCTTTCCTTTACAGTCGCATAATGTCAAAACCATGGCCGTGATTAACGTATTCCGAAGAATATTTTTAACGCCAAGGCGCAGAGGTCTCAGAGATCGCATAGATAAAACTAATTCTTTTTTTAAAAAATCAGAACCAAAAACATTTTCTGTCTCTGTGTTCTCCGCGCCTCCAGCGAAGCGGGCGGGGAAATATTCTTTTAACTTTTGCAATTGGCTCATAAAATTATTCCTCCAGGCGAATGTTATTTTTGGCGAGCGTTATGCCTTCCGCGTTGTCCAGCGCGACCAGAGCGGTCTGGTAATCAACCACCGCCTTGAGATAATCGGTTTCGGACGTGGCCACGCGCTCCTGGTAATCCAGCATGTCATGCGTGCTGACCTGCCCGGCGGCGTAACGCTCGCGCTGCGCCTCGTAATTCTTGGCCTCCATGTCCCTGGCATGCCGGGCCGCGTCCATCTGGCGGCGCTGGGTCTCAACTTCCCTGATCCGAGTGCGAACGTCAAGAATGATATTCTGCTCAAGCCTTTTCAACTCCAGGCTGGCTTTCATCTTTTCCCGTTTCGTCTGGTCAAGTTTAGCGCTCTCGGCACCGCCCCATGGCCTGGCAAACTTCAAGCCCACCGTCCAGTCGCTGTTTCCCGGCTCAACGGTATTCAAGGCGTCCCCATAATCGCCCCCCCACCCGTTCATGCCGTAACTGCCGAAGAGATCCAGCGCGGGGCGATGATTGTTATCGGCCAGTTTGATGGCAATATCGCGGTTTTTCAGCTCAATTGTCTTTATCTGGTAATCGGGACGGAATTCAAAGGCGTTGCGCAGACTCTGCGCCAGGTCAGTTCTCCGCAATTCCAGTTTCGGCCGGTCAATCGGCTCCAGACGCGCGTTCCACAATTCGGGATCATCCACCAGGTTGGTAACCAGTTTCAACTCGTCTTCCGTGCCGGACACGAGCGCGTCGGCCACGATCACCGCCTTTTCCCTTTCCGCCACCGCCGTCTCTGTCTCCAGCAGGTCAACCGAGCTGATGATACCATGCTGATATCTCTCCCGGTTGATGGCCAGCAGGTCCTGCGCCCGTTTCAGGGACGCCGCGGCGATCTCTTTGTACTCCTGCGAATAGCAATAGTTGTAGTAGGCGATTATGGCGCGGCTGATGCTCTGCATAACCGTGGCGCGCACGTCTTTGGCGGAAATGTTCCGATAATTTGAGGCAATCACAATCTCCGCCTCGTTGACTTCAAAACCGGCGCCTTTGAAAATGGGTTGCGTAATCGTAATCATGGGCTCCGCAAAATAGACCGGATTGACGGCTTTAATGGCCGGATCACTGTCATTGCGCTGCCCCAGAAAATCCAATTGATAACGGGTCCCGGGCGGCAGTTTGCCGGCAACGCCCGCGCCAACTTCAACCGCCCTGGAAACACTGGAACTGTAGACGTTCATCGGCAGGGGAAACGGGCTCCGGTTGCCGTCCAGGACGGCATTGGCATAAAAATTCGGCTCAAATACCGCCCGGGCGATGGCAACGTCGTCGTCCCTCAGCTTGGGATCAATCTTTTTTATCAGGATTTCCGAATTATTCTGCAGCGTCCAGGCGACGCAATCCACCATGCCGATCCGAAGCAGGCGGCCGGTTCGCGCGGAATCAATGAAAGCCGAAGGGCCGGGATGGCCGATAATGCCCGTGACGGCGTTGGTGGAGTCGGCCGCGGCGGAGGCCAGCGCAACTCCGCCCATGAAAAGCGCGGCGGCCAGCGCTGAAAACAACGGCGGACCAAGCCGGAACCAGGCGGAAACACCCGGAAAACGGTTATAATTTCGTTTATTCATTCTGCAATCCGCTTTCCGCTTTTTCCTTTTTCCGCGCCTCAACAAAGGTCGCCACTTTTTCAAGGATCGCCAGATAATCGCCGCGTTCCCGAGCGCTCAAAGGCCCGAACGCTTCCATGAGCCGGCGCCGCCTTTCAGCGTGAAACTGATCCAGTATGCGGCGGCCTTTGGGGGTCGCCTCGGCGAGAACGCCCCGCCGGTCCGCCTCGGAGGCGTAGCGCTTTGCCAGGCCGAGCGCAACCAGCCGGTCCATCAGGCCGGTAACGGTGGGCGGCTTCATGCCCAGCCCGCGCGCGATGGAACGCATCGCGCATCCTTGCTTCGTGCCGGCGACATGCTCCAGAACCCGCAATTGCGGAAGCGAGATTATTCCGCGCGCAAGATAGTTCCGTTCGTCCGAAATCATGGCCGCCGCCATCCGGTGCATGATAACGCTTATGCGATCGGCAAATTCCCCGATGGCCAGCCGCCGGAAAGCGGCGCCGCCGTATTTTATTTTACTATCCGAATTGTTCACAACATGAAATATATAAATCGCCAAACAAATGTCAACGCTTTTCCGGGAAACCCCGGAAGAAAAATCGCGCTTGACCGGAACGCCGCCGGACCTTATCCTGTCCGCAGAATTTGACAGGCAAAAAAATCATAAAGGATCACTTTTATGGCCAAACATGGATTAGGGCGGGGATTGAACGCGTTGATCAAGGAAACGCCGGCGGCGGAAGCCGAAACGGACGCGAGGGACAGCCGGGAACACGTGCCCGTTGATAATATCCTGCCGAATCCCTATCAGCCGCGCCAGAACTTCGCGCCCGAAGAGCTGGCAGAACTGGCCGTTTCCATCAAAGCACACGGTGTTTTGCAGCCGGTTCTGGTCCGCCGGAAGGGAGCCCAGTTTGAACTGGTAACCGGCGAAAGGCGCTGGCGCGCCGCGCGCCAGATCGGCCTGGCCGTTATCCCCGCCATCGTGAAAGAGGTCGGCGAATCGGAAATGCTGGAACTGGGGCTCATTGAAAACCTGCAAAGGGAAAATCTGAACGTCATCGAGGAGGCCGAGGGCTACCAGAATCTCGCCGTAAAATTCAACCTCAGCCAGGATGAAATCGCCAAAAGAGTCGGCAAGGCGCGCGCCACGGTGGCCAACGTCCTGCGGATTTTGACCCTGCCGCAGGAAATCAGGCGGATGCTGGCCGAAAACAAGCTCCAAACCGGACACGCCAAGGCCTTGCTCGCGGTGCCGCTGGACGAGGAAAAATGCCTGCTGGCCAGGCGCGCGGCCGCGGAAGGCTGGCCGGTGCGCGCCATTGAAAAAGCCGCGGCCAGGCTGACCCGCGCTCCCCGAAAAAAACGGACAAGCCGCGACGATATCCCGGCCCAGCATCTCCAGCATATCTCCGACCTGCTGCACCGTCATTTCGGCACCGGCATCCGTATTTTCCCCTGCCGGACGCTGGCCAACGGCAAGAAAACCAGAGGCGCGCTGGAAATTGACTTTTATTCATCGGAAGACCTGAACCGTATCCTGGAACTCCTCGGACTCGGAGAGGAACGCTCAACCTGATCCTGCCTGATGCAGGCGCGTCGCAGACGCGGTTGACAACAAAGCACCCCGCGGCAGTCTCCTCCGCCTTCTCGCCTTGGCGAAGCGCTTCGGCGGAGCCGGGAGCAGCTCGGCCGCGGAGAACCGAGAGCCGCGCGGGGGGGGCGAATAAAACGGGTTTCTTTTCTGTTTGAATTCCGCCGCCAACCGCGTATAATTTTCTGCCGATTTAAAAAGCCATAAAAAAAACGAATGGTGGGTGTAGCTCAGTTGGCAGAGCGTCAGGTTGTGGCCCTGAATGTCGCGGGTTCAAATCCCGTCACTCACCCCATTCCCGGACAAGGAATCAACAAGGCAGAAGGACGGATTGATGCTGAAGCGGTCCGCAAAAGAACATTTGTATGCAGTTTTCAATGCTAGCCCGGCGCGACACCCTGTTCTTAATATTGCTGGCAGTAATCGGCCTGGTTATCACGGTTGCCATTGGCAAGGCCTCCTTTGACGATGCTTACATCACATTCCGCTATGCCCGCAACATCGCGCTGGGAAACGGTTTCGTGTATAATCCGGGCGAGCGCTATCTCGGCACAACCACCCCGTTGTTTACCCTGTTATTATCCGGACTGGGATGGCTGGCCGGCATTAACCGCATTCCCGACATAGCGCAATGTTTAAGCGGCCTGGCGCTGGTCATTACAGCCATGACGGTCTATTTGACGGCGTGGCGCGAAAAACAGCGGGTGGCCGGGGTTATTACCGCATTATTACTGCTGCTGAACCCGTTCTATCTCCATGTATGGGGCGGCGAGGCCTTTTGCATGCTGGCGCTGATTATGCTGGCATTCTTTTTTTACCAAGGCGGGCATACATTGCTGCCGGCTCTATTCGGAGGGCTGGCTTTCCTGACGCGAGGGGAAGGAATAATTCCAATCGTCGTCATTTATTCCCATTACGTCATGCAGCGCCGGCGGCTGCCCTGGGGGGCGATGCTGGCATTCATCGCCACGGTCGCCCCCCTGCTGCTCTATTTTCACCTGACATTCGGCATGTTCCTGCCCGGGACGCTCGCGGCCAAAACAGCTCAAATGCAGTCCGGCGCCTTTGGGCCTTTTTTCAGGACCATGGCCGACTGGATACGCAGCTATCTCATGTTCAGTCCCGCGTTTTCCAGTTCTCCCCGCCATGCGCTTTACTGGTTATGGATTGCGGCCGCTCTCCTGGGCTGGACCGCTCTTTTGTGGCGGCCGCGGACAACATGGTGGCTGCTTGTCATCTGGATCGCGAGCTATACCGCCGGTTACGCCTTTCTCAACGTTCCGTTTTATACCTGGTACGCTGTCCCCTGCCTGTTCGGAGGTTTTCTCCTGGCAGGCCTTGGATGCCAATTCGCCGCCGATTGGATACGGAAGTGTTCCGGCGCACACTGGTGGTGTCCGCCCCGCTTGGGATTTTCCAGCGCCCTGGCACTCATCACCGCGGCATTTCTTCCTATGACTGTTTCCCTGTGCCATTTTGTGCGCGCGCCCGTCAATCCGATACAACGTCTCTATGTCAAAACGGGGCGCTGGCTGAACGGCAACACCGCCGCCGACGCCAGCATCGGGTTTTTTGAAATCGGTTTTATGGGGTATCACACTGAACGGCGCATGATTGATCCCATGGGCCTGGTGCAAAACGATGCGATTCAACACGTCAAGCAAGGCGATTTCAAGTGGGCCTACCGCCATTACCGGCCTGACCTGATCGTGATTAGTCCGACCCGCTGGCATGATCGCATCGGCAATATCACGAATGAACCCTGGTTTCAAACCTCATACCGGAAGATCGCCGCTATTGACGAGCCAGGTTACCGCGATGCGCCTCTCGCAATTTTTAAAAAACAATGATTTTTCCGTTCCCGCGGCCTGACAAGTGAATGATCGCATATGCTGGAATTTGCAATTCAACTGGCGCTGCTCAGCGCTTTTTTCTTTCCGGTTGCAGCGCTGTCATATGCCCTCGCCAAGCGCTATACCGGCGCCGTGAAACTGGCCGCGGCGGGCATCATATTCGCCTGGCTGCTGGCGTTCTGGTTTGCAGTTCTGATGTCAACGGGCGGCTTCTCCCGCCTGGCCGCGGCCGGAGCGGGCATGACCTGCTGGGTTATTTTTTACTTCGCAACGCGGCCGCCAGGTTGCATCGCGCATTGCCTCAAAAATGATTTCGCGTCTTTCAGGAACGTTATCATCGGCATCCGGCGTGATCCGGCCGGACGCATTGCCATGGTTTTCTTTCTGTTGCTGGCCGTGTTGCTGGCCATCCGAACGCTTATGCTTCCCGTCCTGGGATGGGACGCTCTGACCTATCACGGGCTCAAAGCCGGGCTGTGGGTGCAAACGGGCACATGGCAAACATTTGAAGCGCCCGGCGGATGGGAATACTACCGGTCCTACTTCGGGGGAGGCGGCGAAGTTTTCCCGGCGTGGACAATGCTGTTTTTCCGGTCGGGCATCTTCGCCGCGATCCCCGATCTGGGCGCCTGGCTGTTCCTGGGGCTTTGCGTTGCGATTCTTGCGCGTCAGTACAACCTGCCGCGCCGGCCGGCCGCGCTGATCAGCCTGGCGTTCATCAGCGCGCCTGAGTTTTCCCGCATGGTCGGCAGCGGTTATATTGATACGCTTGGCAACGCCCTGATGCTTTGCGGACTGTCCTTTGTTTTGCGCGGCGCACAGGCAAAGCGCAATTACGACTTATATATTGCCGCGGGCGCTTTGGGTCTGGCAGCCTCGGTAAAGGTCAATATGCTGGGCGCCGCCTTGCTGATGGCGCCTGTGTTCAGCGCGTTCGTCCTGCGGAACGGAAAGCGGTCGGCGCGTTCCCTGCTCTTCTGCGGAATCTTATTCGCGCTTCCGGTAATGACGTGGCTGCTCTACAACTTCGTCGCGACCGGGTTCCCGCTAGGATCCATTCCGTTCCAAATCGGACCTCTAAAGCTGGGCGAAGCGCCTCCAAACCTGCTCTGGTTCCTGGACCGGCCCGACTTGGAACCATACCGGCTCCGTTCCGAGCTGATCGCGCTCATGAGAGCGCTGATGCACTATGGCCCGACGATATTGCTCTCGGCATTGGGCATACCGGGGCTGGCGGCGGCCCTTTGGCGCCGAAGCGCCGTGCATATTCTGGGCCTGTGTCTTATCATGGTTTCGGCGGCGCTTTTCTTCTCTCCTTCGTTTGCGGTCGTCCGCCTCGGATGGGCCGGGGTCAACGGCCGCTTTCTTGTCCCCCTCGTCGTGCTCCCCGCCGTCATGGGGCTTTCAGCCGCGGCCACTCACAAGGCGAGCCGCGCCCTGATTGTATGGTGGGCCGTTGTTTGCATAATCATCAATGTGTGTAACTACCTGAAAACTTTTGTGCTGGGCGGGCACCGCATTGAACTGTTTTTTCTGGGTGCGGCCGGCCTTCTGGTTGCCGCGATCTATTGTGTCATTACCATGCCGCGGATAGGGAAAACACTCGGCGCGCGAACCGGCCTGGCGGCAATGCTTGCCATAAGCCTGATTGGCCTGGCCGCTTGCGAACAATTCCGGAACTGGTTCAGGCCCAGAGCTTATGCGGCTTGCACCACGATGCATGCGTTTCCCAGATACTGGGTTTCCGCGCTGCCGGCCCTTGATTCGGCCGGCGGACCGGCAACCATCGCGTTTGCCTATGGCCCACAACAGGTCAGCCATGGAGCGTTCCTTGCTCCTTTTTTGGGCCCCCGCCTGGACAACCGGCTGGTTTACATTTCACCCGAGAAAGACGGCAAACTGCTTCCCCACAGCTCCGCGTTTGCACGCTCAACCAACCCGGATTATGACCAATGGCTGAAAAGGCTCTTCCAAGCAAAAGTCAGTCACCTGCTGTGCTTGAGGCCAGCTTGTGTTGAACTAATGTGGGCGGAAACCCACACCAACGCATTCCGGCGTCTCGCCGGCGGCAGCGCACGGGAATGGGGGCTGTTCAAGCTGAATACAAACTGAACGCGGACATTTTGCCAGAAAAACCGTCGCATCATTTTAACTTGACTGTTCCACCGGAACAACGCACTATTTTCAACGCCAAGGGGTTCTCCCTTGCATTATTTTTAAAATTGCGGCAAAGACAAAAAACAGATGGCTGGTTATGCTGAAGCGGGCCGAAAAAGAACATTTTTCAAGGCATTTTGGCGCAACAATGCTGGTGATCCGCGGCCGGCGCTTTACGAATACGGCGGCAAAGTTCTGGTCCAACCTGATTGACGAACTCTGCGAAGATTACACGGAAAGCCGGCTGATCACGCTGGAGGCCGCGCACGACGGCGCCCTCGGCCCGGCCCTGCTCTTCCCCGAGCTGGAACTTCAACGCGAAATGGACAGAACCGATTTCAGCGCGGAAGGACTGCGCAAGGCCTGGCGGAAAGCGCTTGACGATTTTGAGATCTACGGCCCGCCGGGCGCCGTCTACCTTGCGGTCTTCTCGGATTTCGGCGAGACCCGGCGCATAACCCTGCCCATGGACTGCGTGGATGCGGAAATATTCCTTTATCTGCTCGCCTGGCTCCTGGAATGGAGCGACCTGCCCTCCGGGCTCTGGAATGAACCGCAGGTCAAAGGCGCCTTTTCAGGCATAGACCCTTTGCGCCGGTTCAAATACTTCCTGTATTTTAAGATTGAACACCGGCCGCTGAAAGAAGGCCTCTTCAAGTGGAAGCTGGAACTGCATTTCGGACGGAACAAAATCGCGGAAAGCAGGAAATACCTGCGGGTGAAAACCACCGCCCCCTTGTTTCAGGGAAAAATTACGGAAGGAGAGCGATGATACCGGAAGAACGCATCCGCCGGGAACTGAAAAATACCATCCGGGAGACGAATCTGCCCGCGCTCGGCCGCAGGGAAACCGGCAAGGTGCGCGATTCTTATCTCCAGAAAGAAAAACGCATTCTGATCGCAACCGACCGCATCTCGGCGTTTGACCGCGTGCTCGGCACAATTCCCTTCAAGGGACAGGTTCTCAATCAGCTGGCCGCATTCTGGTTTGAACAGACCAAACACCTGGTCCCCAACCATATTCTTGACGTCCCCGACCCGAACGTGATGGCGGCGGCCGAATGCGAACAGCTTCCCCTGGAAATAATTGTGCGGGGCTACATCACCGGCGTCACCAAAACTTCGCTCTGGTTCAATTACCAGCAGGGCGTCAGGAATTACTGCGGCCATGTCCTGCCCGAGGGACTGCGTAAAGATCAGAAACTGGACAAACCGATCGTCACGCCCACCACCAAACTGGAGTCCCACGACCGTCCGGTCTCGCGCGCGGAGGTCGTCCGGGAAGGATTGGTTACCGCGGAAATTTTTGACAAAGCCGCGGATATTTGCTTAAAGCTTTTTGACTACGGGACCAAATTTGCGCACCAGCGCGGGCTCATTCTGGTTGACACCAAATACGAACTCGGTTTCCTGAACGGCAAACTGGCGGTTTCCGACGAAATCCACACGCCGGATTCGTCGCGTTACTGGTTCGCCGGACAATACGAAGAGCTTTTCGCCGCCGGCAAAGACCAGCGCAAGCTGGACAAGGAATACGTGCGCGAATGGTTCGCGGCAAGAGGTTTCCGCGGCGAAGGCGCGCCGCCGGCCATGCCGGACGAAATCCGGATTGAAGCGGCAAAACGCTATATCCAGGCCTACGAAATTATCACCGGCCGGGAATTTGTTGCAACCGAAGAGCCGCCGTTGGAGCGCATGGAAAGAAATCTGCGGGACAAAGGATACATGAAATAGCGTAGAGCGGATAGCGTTTAGCACCTGAAATGTCAAAAACCGTGATGAAAAGCAAGAAAATAATGCTGGGTAAGGATGATGTGGGTATGAAGCATATGCACGGTGCATTTCGTTCGAAAAATCTCCGGCGATTCCGGCGCATCCGCATTCCTGCCCCGCAAAGCGGGGTTTTGAGAGAGCATCAAGGATTTGGCGGAAGGGTTGCGTGTCTTTAACGGCAGCCATTTGATCCATGAAGCGGTTGTTGAATGCGATCTGAATGCCGTAGGGAAACCAGGTTTGGAGGCGGACACTCATAAAGCCGAAGAGGGGATGGTCGTAATAAAAGTAAAGATGTTTGCAGCGGGAAAAGAGATGCCGGAGCTGAGGGAAACCGGCCTGGGCGTCATAGTGGGCGCGGAAAGAGGAACAGGCTTCGACGCAGGACCAGACGCCGATGAGACCGTGTTTGATGCCCAAGTCGCGTTGTCGTTGATGGGCAATGGCTTCCTTGCGTTCATTGGAGGAAGCAATAGGTTCATGCATAGGAATTTCAAACTTGCCGCAAAAGAGCGCAAAATCGTGGGTAGGAGCCGAACCCCTGTTCGGCGATGCATCTGGTGTTTGGAATCGCCGCATGGGGATGCGGTTCGTCCGGAATCGCCGCATGGGGATGCGGCTCCTACGTCTATCAAATACAGTTGCCGCTTTTGGCGGCCTAATTCAAACGCCTTGTCCGCAGGTTTTGCGCGCATAGCGGTCGGCATGTTCCACGATCAATTTCGATTGGGCCATCATCCAGGGCTTGTAGTTTTTGTTGAGAATGCCGCGCCAGCGGAGGAAGGCCGTGGCGCCGTCGGCATAGGCGATGGGGCGAATGCAGCCCTTGAAAACGCTGCGGTCGAAGCCGCTGATAACGCCCTTGATTTTATTACTGAATCTTTGTATAAACGAGTTCATGCGCCGTCCTCCTGTGATGGTTGTTTGTTCACCCATAACATAAGAGATCAACGGCGCATTTCCACTTTATTTCGGAAGAGGCAACAGAGAAAGTCTGAACTCGGGCGTAGCGCAGAGCGAAGCCCGATGCAAGCGTGGGGTGAATTTGGCTTCCGGCGGAGCCGGATTCGAAAAAGAAAGGCCAGTCCGGTTCAGATGGACCGGCGCCGCGCGAAGCGCTATACTCGTGTATGCGCGAGGG
>JAQUQV010000041.1:2197-21072 GCA_028715905.1 Kiritimatiellia bacterium | reverse complement strand
ATATGTTTACCTCCAATTGATAACCCGGACAACGAATAAACTGCCAGGGAATTTGCGCCAGGGGGTGATCCCGCACCACCCGGGACATGACCGCCAGCGAGAGCATGCGCCACCACGTGGCGAAAGCGCTGCCTTCATCCCGGCCCGAATACATCAGGCGGCTGCCGTAAAACATGTCCCGATCGCGGAAGAACGCAAACCCGTTGTCCGGCGTCCGGTTCAGCAAAACCCAGTCAAAGGCGCGGCGCAGGGATTGCTCAATATCGGCATGGCGATGCGGCGTCCGGAAATAAAGCCGCGCCAGGGGATCAATGGCGTCAATATCTTCGCACCCGCCGGTGTTTTCATGAATGCCAAACCCGCCCTGCGCCGTCTGCATGGACAGCATAAAGTCAATTATTTGTTCCGCATGTCGGATCGGACGCCGGTCATAATCGTATAACAGAAAAAAATGATATGCGCCTTGATAAGCCTTGTTGCGATCTTCAGGCGTGACAAAGGCCCGGCCCCACAGGCCGGCGGCCGCATCCTGGTTTTCATCCAGCCAGTCAAGGACAATTTCCATGGCGCGGCCGGCGGGTTTTGCGTTCTGAAAATCGCGCGCATATTGCAACAGTTGGCCGAGGTTCAGGACTTCATTGCCGGCAAAATCCATCTTGTCGGCATCGCGCGCAGCCAGCCATTTCCGCAGGAATTTCTCATCGTAATACGGCTTCAATACGGCGAATTCACGGCCAGCCACGGCGCCCAGCGCCGTCAACCCGATGATCGCATGACAGCTCAAATGCCACCAGCCGCACCACTCCATGTGCGGCGGCACATACCATGAGCCGGGATGCGCGATTTTTTCATCTTTGAAAAGACCGTCTTCCGCCTGAAAGGACTGGATATGGGCAATCCATTCCTTCTTTTGGGTCGCGGACACCGTCGCGATATCATGCAGCATGTGCCGCGCCATGGCGGCATAAAGCGAGGCGTATAAAACCGGATAAGTCTGGCCGGCCGCGTAGCGGTAACGCCCATACGCGCCGTCCGGGACGCGCAGGGACTCAAAAAACGCCAGCATTTGTCCGCGAAAAATATTTTTTTCTTCGGCCATAATTTTCCCGGTTAATTTACACCGAAAAATCAGTGTTGCGCATTTCGCCGACCGCCGCCACCATGGCCATGAAATTTTCAGGCTTGTTTCCAGGCCGCAATCATGGTTTCCACGTTGTTCCAGGGCGTGTCGGGGAAGAGCGCGTCCACCGGCGAAAGCACAAAACCGCCGTCCTTGCCGAATATGTCCAGCGCGGTTTTTACTTCCGCGCGCACCTGCGCCGGCGTCCCGGTCGCCAGGGTGACGCCGCTGTTGACTCCGCCGGCCACGGCCATTTTGCCGCCGAACATTTCTTTTGCCTTCGCCAGATCGGCGTGATCCTGGACCGGGTCAACATAATAAAGCAAATCCACGCCCGCGTCCATCAATTCCACCCCGAGCGTCATGACGCCGGTCGTCATCACGTATCCGAATTTCTTGCCGGCCTTGTGGGCCATTCCGGCCAGTTCGGCGATATGGGGCTTGAGATATTTCTTGAAGATGGATGGCGACCAGAAATCGGTGGAACTGTACCAGCCCCGCTGGCAAACCATGTCAACCGGATATTGCAAGGCCAGCGCGGTGCGGGCCTTGTCCGCCGCATGAATCGCGCCCAGTAATTCAGCGAAGGCGTCCGGATGTTCCATGCAGAGCATAATGGCGCCTTCGGCCCCGGCAAACCAGACGGCCGCATCCATGCCGAACGCGGACCAGGCCTGGGCCATCACGCCGCGCTCCCCGGCAAAACCGGCCGCCTTGCGCATTCTTTCCTCAAACCACGCCTGTTGCGATTTGTCAGGCCCCTGGAACAGCCATTTAATTTTGGCCGCGTCCTCCGGCGCCGCGACAAGATGTTTCACGGCGCGGGGAATGTTGAAATCCTCAATCAAGGGAACGCAATCGGGCTGAATCACCCAGCCCGGTTTTTCCTCCTCGTTGGTCTTCTGGACGCTATGCCGCAATGGGCCGTCCGGAGTCTGGTATTCCCTCGTCATGACCGGATATTCGCGCCCGTCTTGATGGGCGGGGTGGAGCGAATCCGCAAATGTAACGCGCGCATCGCTGTTCCACGGCACGGACACATCCAGCACATCATCCAATCCCAGGGAAAGCCATGTTTCCGCGCGTTTGAAATCGTCCTCAATATTCCAGGCCTGCGGGAGCCTGTGCAGATGCTCAAGCCGGCCGGTGTACCAAAAAGTCCTTTTATGGCCATCCCGTTCCCAGGTTAAATGCTCCGGCGCCTTGAATCCAAACACCCAGGCATAGAGCGGAACATGATCCGGCTTTTGGCCGCTGATCGCGGCCAGCATTCTTTCGCGCGAAGTCATAAGATCGCCCCTTTCCGGCAAAAAGCGCATTTATTTGTTTATATGAACAATATAATGAACATATGGATATTTGTCAATAGTAAAAAATAATATTGACTTAAACGATCGTTGTTTTATTTTTAACCGCAAAAAGATCATGAAAAACAAACATCGCTCTTCCTTGTCTTCCGAGATCGCGGACCGACAGAATGTTTTGCGGCGCCTGCGCGACTTGCGCCTGCGCTGTCGGCTCTCCATGCGCGAGCTTGCCAAACAGGCGGATGTGTCGCCCAGTTATGTTTCCGGGGTTGAACGCGGCCGCATTTCCCCAACCATTGCAACCATGCGCAAAATGCTAAACGCAATGGGAAGCGATCTGGGCGATTTTTTCACTTCCGCGCCTGTCCGGAATGATAGCTGTGTATTCCGGCGTGAAGCCATGCGTTCAACCGCCGAAAAAAATCGGTGTTACACTTTTATTTTTCCGCGGCGTAAAGACATAAAACTTGAAATGATTGAGGAAGAATACACCGCGGGCGATAAACCGGAATATGAAAAGATCAATGCGGATCTGGCTGGCTATGTTATCGGCGGAGAATTCCTGCTGGATATCCGCGGTGAACCTCATCAAAAATTGAGAACTGGCGACGCCTTTTATATACCGGCAGGGACTTCTGTCCGCGGACACTGCATCAAAAGCAAGTCAGCCCGTCTCATCACTGTCCAAGTGCCGCCAAATTACTGAAATTCAGGCTTTCCGGCCCGGCGGACAGACGTCAATTTTGCAGGCGCGGTATACCCAGAGCAACCCGATGCTACCGACGATTATGTCCGTTGCCAGGCGTCCCCAGAAAACCCCCTGGATCCCGCCGAAACTTGCCCCCAGGTAGGAGAGCGGAATGAGCAGTCCCAGCACCCGGATGGCGTTCAAGAGGGTGGTATGGAGCGGCCGGTGGAGGCCGGTGAGGACAAACCCGCAATAGCGGTGAGTTTCCATCATGCCGAAGCCGAATGAAATGATGCGGATGTGCATGATCATGATGCCGGAGACTTCCGGGTCATCGCTGAAAATAGCGGCCAGCAGCGGCGCACCGAGGAAGAAAACGAGGGCCGTCGCGCCGCCGTAAAGCAGGGCGAACCTGGTGGAAACCGTGATGGCCTCGCGGATGCGGTCCAGGCGCGCGGCGCCATAGTTCTGGCTCACAAAAGGCATCAGCGACATGCCGAGCGCCATCGGGATGACGAAAGCGAACATTTCAATCCGCCCCGCCGCGCCGCAGGCCGCGACCGCCTCGTTGCCGAAACGGCTGACAATTGAGGTGATTACGCCGGCTGAAACCGGCATGAGGATCATGCTCAATATGCCCGGGACGCCGAAGCGGACGATTTGCCGGAACGAGCCGAGCCAGTCGCCGAGGCGCTGGCCGGCGAAGGCAATGAGGCGGTGTTTTTTTTTGAGCAGATAAAAGAGCCATACGGTCGCAACCGTCTGCGCGATGATTGTCGCCAGGGCCGCGCCGCGAATGCCCATGGCCGGGAAACCGAACCATCCGAAAATCATGATGGGGTCCAGGATGGCGTTGAGGAGGGTGCCCATGATCATAAACCGGCTGGCCGACCGGGAGTCGCCCATGGAAATCAGGATACCGTTGCCGATCATCGGGAGCGACATGAAGATTGTGCCCAGATACCACGTGCGCATGTAACCGTTGATGAGCGGCATCGTCGCGGCGTCGGCGCCCAGTTTTGAGAAAACCGGGCCGATGCTCAAGTAGCCGATAATGGAAATTACCGCCGCCGCCGCCACAGTGAGGGTGATGCCGTGGGTGGTGATCCTGGCCGCCGCAGCGTCGTCATAGCGGCCGATCGCGTGCGAAACCAGCGCCGTGATGCCGGAACCGAGTCCGCCCGCCACGCAGGTCAGGAGCATGACCACCGGGAAGGTAAAGCCCATTGCGGCCAGCGGCAGGGTGCCCAGCCGCGAAACGAACCAGGTGTCCGTGAGCGTGTAAGCGTTCATGGCAAAGGTGCCGGCCAGCATGGGAAAAGCCATGTTGAACAGGGTGCGCCGCACGCTTTGCCGGACCAGCACGGACGCGGACGGCGGCCCGCCTGCGCCGGAATGAAGAGTTTTTTTCATGTTAATACCCGAACATTACACGATTTTCGTGCAATATTCGGGTAATATGCTTCAATGGGCGGCCGGCGCACGGTTTTACGGGCCGGCAAAAAACTGAAAATAACGCCGAAGGCGCGCGAAAACAAGACGGAAAATCAAACGCGCCGGATAGCAAGCCGGGTGGAGTTTGTCGCACGGGCAAATTATTGCGCATTTTTTTTGACGTTCCGCGCGGTTTAAAGTAAACTGGATGCATAGGAATTTCAAACTTGCCGCAAAAGAGCGCAAAATCGTGGGTAGGAGCCGAACCCCTGTTCGGCGATGCATCTGGTGTTTGGAATCGCCGCATGGGGATGCGGTTCGTCCGGAATCGCCGCATGGGGATGCGGCTCCTACGTCTATCAAATACAGTTGCCGCTTTTGGCGGCCTTATTGAACGTATAGGAATTTCAATGTTGTCTATTTTTTGTAGGGGCTTCGCTCGTCGAAGCCCTCTGAAGGGGCGCGACAAGCACGCCCCCTACGTCTATCAAATACAGTTGCCGCTTTTGGCGGCCTTATTGATTACCTGAATTTTGCGCGCAAAGCGCGCAAAATTCACCCGAAGGGCCGTGACGCGCCCGTAATAACGGGCGCAAACGGCGTGCAGCCGCGTTGCGGCCTACGCCGCTCACGCGGGGTTAACCACGTTATCAAGTCAGAATGAGAGTCCTGAATACCCGAGCAGTTACGGGGCAGGAAAAACACAGGAGATAAAATTATGGACATTCAAATGCTGACGAAGTTTTTCATGTGGTGCACGATTTTGAACTTTGCCTTGTTGATTGTTTCGTCCCTGTTCCTGACGTTGGCCGGCGATTTTGTGTATAAAATGCACGGCAAATGGTTTCCGATGCCGCGGGAAAGGTTCAATGCGGCGCTTTATTCCATGATCGGCATGTACAAGATCATGGTTTTTGTCTTCAATGTGGCGCCGTGGATAGCCCTGGCGATTATCGGATAAACAGGATCAACGCTGGTTTCAAGCAAGGCCCCGGAAGGCGCGGGGCAACGTCTTGCCGTGAAACGCAAGCCTGCAATCACATCTTAAGCCCGGATTTTATGTTTGAATATACCCGATATGACCCGGCATGGACATAATCGCCGTCCCCGCAATTACAACCGCGCCTTCGCCGTTGGCATCGCCCTCAATGCGGTTTTTATTGTTGTTGAAGTGGCGTACGGATTTCTGTCGGATTCGCTGGCTTTGCTGGCCGATGCCGGGCACAATCTGGGAGACGTCATGGGTCTCCTGGTCGCATGGGCGGCGGCGTATTTGTCGCAACGGAAACCGACGCGGAAACACACCTACGGCCTGAAACGATCGTCCATCCTGGCCGCGCTGGCGAACGCGGTTTTTCTCCTGGTCAGCGTCGGCGCCATTTCCTGGGAGGCTGTCCGCAGGTTGCGGGAACCGGCCGCCGTGCATGTTGAAACCGTCGTCTGGGTGGCGCTGCTCGGCATCGTGGTCAATACGGCCACTGCCTTGATGTTTATGAAAGGCCAGAAAGAGGATCTTAACATACGCGGGGCTTTTCTGCATATGCTGGCCGATGCCGCCATATCGGCCGGAGTTGTCGCGGCCGGTCTGGTGATCGCGCGTACCGGGATCATGATCATTGATCCCCTGGTCAGCATTATCATCGCGGTTATTATTTTTGCCGGCACTTGGAAGCTTCTCCGTGAATCGCTTAATCTGGCGCTGGACGCGGTGCCGGCGCACATTGACGCCGCGGGTATCCGCGCTTATCTGTGCGGTCTGCCCTCCGTAAAAAACGTCCATCATATGCACGTCTGGGGGCTCAGCACGACGCATGCCGCGCTGACCGCCCACATCGTGCTGGAGAACCCCGTCATTGACAATCAATTGCTTGCGCGCATCCGCGAGGAACTGCGCGAACTGCACGGGATTGAACATACAACCATTCAGTTTGAGTCCGGAGCAGAGGCAATATGCCCGGCCGGAAAAGACAAACCGGATATTTGCCGGGATGGCGGGCATGCATGATGGCCGGCGGAAGACAGGCGGCATGTTTTGTTTCCGGCGGGAAAGGGAAAAGATGAATAAAATGCTTCATATCACAAGCGGCGATATCGCCGGAAGCAGTCTGGCGCAATCCGGTGTTCCCGGGGAAGTGTTTGTCTGGCACGATGTTCTCTACGACGGGCCCCGGAATCCCGGCTGGCCCGATGAAAAGACCATGGAAAAGCGGGCGCTCTTCCTGGAAGGTGAAACCGGCGGCGGGCTCAAGCGTGAATTCGTGCTGGATACGGTAAGGAAACAATACCGCCGGCTTGCGGACGCGAAAAATTGTGAACGTATTGTGCTGTGGTTTGACGCGTGTCTTTTTGATCAGGCGATGCTTGCCCATATCCTGGCCTGCCTGTTTCATTTGAACATTCTGCGGGCAGAACTTCTCTGTATTGATGCTTTTCCCGGGATTGTTCCATTCAACGGGCTCGGCCAGCTTCGGCCGGCGCAGATGGCCTCCCTGTATGGACGGCGGCGGCCGGTTACGGATGCCCAGTTCCGGTTTGCCCGGGTTGTGGATGCTGCGTTTGCCGCACAAAATTCAGGCATGCTTGCCGAGCTGGCGCGGCGCGCTGACGCTCCCCTGCCGTGGGTTCCCGCCGCCGCGGCGCGGTGGCTTCAGGAACAGCCTGATGCGCGGACCGGTCTGGGCCGCCTTGAACAGCTCGCTTTTGACGCTATCCGCGGCGGCCGACATAATCCCGCCGCTATTTTGCGCGCGGTAGCGGCGGCTGATACAATCCCCCGGTTCTGGGGGGACAACATGCTTTGGGCGAAAATCAACGCCTTGGCGGACCGCATGCCGCCGATGGTGCGGATTGAGGGGCCGGCGGAAAAACTGCCGCAATGGAAAAGCGCATTGGATCTGGAAAGTTTCAGGATCACGGCGGCGCCGTCCGCCTGCGGACGGTCCTGTTGACAGGGACGGCCGCGGGGTATTTTTTTTTCTTTTCCCGGCGCCGTGAATATTTTGTTTGTTTTCTGCGCTTGAATTATAGTATGAATTAATGCAAATTATTCGGCGTTCGTCGGACAGTCGCCGTGTTTTCGGATTACAACAAAGGAGCAGGAAAATGCCAAGAATATGTCATGTATGCGGAAAGGGATTGCACACCGGTAATGTTATCACGCGCCGCGGTCTGCCGAAGGCCAGCGGAGGGATCGGGCTGCACACGACCGGCATCAGCCGGCGCCAGTTTGCGCCCAACCTGCAGAAAATCACCATTGTGGAAAACGGCGCCATAGTAACCCGGAAAGTATGCACCCGCTGCATCAAGTCCGGGAAAATCGTCAAGGCCTGACCGGGAAGGCGCATTGTTTCCGCTTTGGCCGGCGGCGCCGGTGGAATAAATTTCCGTCAGAAGAGCCAGAAGATTAGGCGGTGCAACATGCATGGGAACGCGTCCCCGTCTCTGTTCTCATGATTCGGTGGTTGGCGCGCTGTGACAAAGCCGGACCGGGCCGAGCAGTCCGGCGGGGAGATTGGCGGCCCGATTCCGGTTGGCGGGCGGATTGGCAACTTCCACTTTAAGCGAGTGGTTGCCCGCCTCAAGCCGGCCGAGTTGGCATCGGTAAGGCGGCCAGGCCAGGGTTGCGATGCGTTTGCCGTCAAGGGAAACTCCGGCGACATCTTCCACGCGCCCGAGATCAAGCAGATAAGTTCCTTTTTCACGGATGGCAAGCGTTTTTGTATAGGCCGCTGAGCCGGAAAACGTCGGATAGCCGAGCAGATTCCAGGGTTGGAGCGAGGCTGAATCAACCGCGCCGGCCGGTCCGTTGACAAAGGGAAAGGAAAGATGGCCGTAGCGATAACTGCAGGTAAAGGAGCCGTAGAGATATGGGATCTCTTTCAATCCCCGGCCCGGCCCGGATGTTTCAATGGCGATGATGTTTAACGTCGGGGTTGAATCGCCGGCCAGCAGATGTCCGATGTCCGCCTGGATGTTCCGGCAGTCATAAACAACGGCTTTCCGCCAACGCTTCACTTCCCGGCCGTTGACAAACGCTTTCCATTTGCCCATGACTCCGCTTTCATCCATGACGAGGCGGGCGTCGGGAACCGAGCCGGTGAGCATGAAGCGGCAGTAGTAAGTTGCCGTTTCCGCTCCTTCGCCGACCGGATCGCGGGCGCGCTGCATCAGGTCGTAACCGGGTTCGTTCACAATGTTTCTGACATTCGCGAACGGTTTGGCGGCGGAATGCCAGAAGGAAAGCGGAAGATGGTTGTGCGGGAATGATATCCGCCAATTCGCGGAAATGTCGGCCGCCGTCTCCAGCGCCGGTTCCGGCGGAACTTTTCCGTCCCGGATGAGAACGGAGCCCCGTCCGGGAATTGTAACGGCACAGCCGGCAACGGTTCCTTCAAAGTCTTTTTCCCGGCGGTTGAATGCGAAGGTAATGTTTGCGGCGTTTTTCTTTCTCCGCAGAACAAAAACATCATCCGCCCCTTTCCCTTTCACCGGCACGCCGTGCAGCGAACGAATGATGTCCGCGGTCAGTTGTTTGTGCTGCTCAATCGCGGCGTGATGCCAGCCGCGGATTGAACGCTTTAATCCGGATGGCAGGGCGGAAGGCATGGCGCCGATAGCAAGCGCCCGGTTGCCGGCGGCGGCATAACGGTTTAAGGCCTTGGCAGTCCTCCCGTCAATAAAACGCAGGTAAGGCAGGATAATTGTCCGATAACGCTCCGGGCCGGCGAGTTTTCCGTTACGCCCGACCGATTTTTGCAGGGTAACTTCGTCAATGAAGTCAAAGTCGCATTGATGGCTCAGGAGCTCGTCAATCAAACGGTGGATTTTGTCTTCATCCCGCAGGTTGCGGGATTTTTCCGGTTCCGCGTTGACCTGGCAGGCGAGGCTGGTGGAGGGGTAGAGGATGGCAATGCGGCAGAGGTGTTTTCCCCCGGTCAATTCCATGCATGTGTTTTTCAAATAGTCCGCCAGCACGCGCATGTATTTCCATTCCGAGTGCTGGTAAAACAAGGACGGCGGGACTTCGTCCTTGCGCGGACCGTCAAGCGAACAGCTCAATCCGTGAATCGCAAAAAAGTTAATTCCGAGGGCGATCTGGTGGTCGCATAGGTATTTAAGATCGCGCAGGGAAACTTCATCGCCGACCACGGCCAGCGCGTCGCTCCCCGCCTGTTTTTTGTTGAAGAGGTGGGCGGCGGAGGAAACAACCTTGACCGCGGTGTGATACGAGGCGGCGGCTTTCCATCCTTCGGATGCGCCGAGCGGGTCGCAGGTCGGGATGGCTATCCGGCGGTACATGCGTATTTCGTTCGGCCACCAGGCGGCGACGAGCGAGAGCCATTCGGTCCGGGTAAGATGGCCGGTAAAACTGATTCCATGTTTCCGGCACCAGCGGCTGATCTGTCCCGCATAGTTTTCTTCCTGGAGCCGGTGCTGGGTCAGCCGATAATGGTGGCGGATAACCGGCGTTCGTTGGTCAATCTCAACGGCCAGATGGGCCAGATGCGGAATGAGATCGTATCCGTGGTCATTGCGGAATTTTCCGGGGAAGGCGGCGTTCCACGGGAAAGCGCCTCCTCCGGGACTGGGTTCATCGGTGAAAGCGCCCCGGATCAGTTTGCCGAATTCTTTCCCGTACCGCTTGAAATACGGTTCATAACTCAATTCAATGAATTTCCGGATGCCATCCGGCTTAAGCAGGTCCGGATGACGACTGGAGGCGGTTTTTTCCAGAACGGCGACAAAGGTGTAGTTTCCCCTCCGCGGCGGTCTCCAGACAAGCGCGAACCGGTTGTCTTCAATGGCGGCCCGCCAGTGCGGATGCCCAATGGCACTTATCATGGGAGAGTAACAGCCATGCCGGAGAGCGCGTAAATGCCATTTTTGACGGCGGGTGCCGCAGAACCCGGTTACATCAGTCAGCGATGAAAAAATTCCGGACGGCTCTCTTTTCAGGGCAAACGCCTTTATCAGCATTCCCGCGTCAAAATCAATTTCAAACGGGCCGCTTCCGCCGGCTTCCTTGACGGAAAAGTCAAGGGTGCGACAGACAAGCCCGGGATTGCTCCAGACGACTCTTCCGCCGGCCAGGCCGCTGGGATAATAGTCCTCGTCCCATATCCAGAATTCCAAGCCGTATTTCCGGCAGGCTTCCATGATGGCGTCAATGCCTCGCCACCAGGCATCCGACATATACGGGGTAAGGAGTCCCGGCCGGGCGTGGGCGTAAAGCCCGTCATAGCCCGCCGCGGCAAGTTCCTTGACCTGCCAGGCGATTTCCTTTGGGTCAAGCCGGTGGTTGAGAAAGTATTGCGCGCAAAGAATTCCTGAATGGCGATCGTTTTTTTTGTTCATTTTTTCATTTGGGGAGGTGTTGCGAACAGGTTAAGCGAGATTTTCGCGCATGGCGTCCAGCGCTTTTTGCGCCCGGCCCTCGTCAATTGATTTGCGGGCGAGCAGATATCCTTTTTCAATTGTTTCCGCATGTCCGCCCGCCGCGATGCCGGCGGCGGCGTTTAACAAAACGATTTCCCTCGCCGGCCCCTCTTCGCCCGCCAGCACGCAGCGCAGGATGGCGGCGTTTTTGGCCGGGTCTCCGCCGGCCAGCGTCCCCGCCGGGAAATACTCGCCGATAAACGGCAAAGGATCGAACTCATAGGTGCTGATTCTGCCGTTGTTGAGCTCGGTGATGCGGGTGGTGGTGGTGACGGTTATTTCATCCAGACCGTCATTGCCGTGGACAATGAACGCGCGCCGGCTGCCGAGCGCAGCGAGAACGCGCGCAAACGGTTCGGTCAGTTCGGCCGAAAACACGCCCAGGATTTGTCCCCGGGCGTTGGCCGGGTTGGTGAGGGGGCCGAGCATGTTGAAGATGGTGCGGATGCCGAGTTCGCGGCGCACCGGAGCGGCGTGTTTCATGGCCGGGTGCATTTTCGGGGCGAACAGGAACCCGATGCCGATCGTGCGGATGCATTCCTCAATCGCCTCCGGCGGCGCTTCCAGGTTGACGCCCAGTTCGGCCAGAACGTCGGCCGAGCCGCACTGGCTGGAGACGGCGCGGTTGCCGTGTTTGGCGACCGGCACGCCGGCGCCGGCCACGACAAAGGCGGCGGTTGTTGATATGTTGAAGGTGTTTCCCCCGTCGCCGCCGGTCCCGCAGGTATCCACGACGGCCAGTCCGCCGGTGTCAATTTTGACGGCATGCCGGCGCATGGCGGAAGCCGCGCCGGCGATCTCGTCCGCGGATTCGCCCTTCATGCGCAGGACGGAAATCAAGGCGGCAATTTGCGCGCCGGTCAGCCGGCCGTCCATGATAAGGTCAAAGACGGATGAAGTTTCATCGGCGCTCAGGTCATGGCGGTCAATTATTTTCTGCAGATATTTGCGGATATCAATGTCGTCCGGCATGCGGCCCTCCGGTTTTATTCATGCGCCCAGGGCGGTTTGATTGAGACATCATATCCATCCGGGCGTTATCCGTCAACACCGCATTCGGGTGGGCAGAGGGTGCCATGCGGAAAAAAGAAGGAAAAACAAGTTTGAAAGGGCGGCCGTTTTCCGGCAATATGGCGGCGGGATTGGGAAAACCCCTGTTTTTTTTGTTCAAAAAATGCGTTTGATCCGGGTCATTATCGCCGTTTTTTTACTGCCGTGCTGTGCGGCCGTTGCCCGCGCCGTTTATTTCACGCTGGCGGTGCCGGCCGGGGGCGGGGGATTCGGCGGCACATCGTTTTTCTGGACGGCGCTGGGCCTTGGTTTTTTGTTGTGGATGCTGTTTTTTGTTTTTCTCCCTGCGCCCGTCAGGAGTTACGTGCTGGCCCATGAGCTTACGCATGTCTTATGGGGCGCGTTGATGGGGGCGAGCGTGCTGGGGATGCGGGTTTCAAAAAGCGGCGGCGAAGTTAAACTTTCGGAAAGCAATCTTTTTATCGCGCTGGCCCCGTATTTTTTTCCGTTTTATACTCTTCTGCTCGCCGCCGCCTGGTTTCTGGCCTCCGTTTTCCTGGATTTGCGCGCATATTTTCCGCTTTTTCTCGGCGCGACGGGGTTTACGCTGGGATTTCACATTTGTTTCACAATTTCGGCCTTGGGACGGCGCCAGCCGGATACGGCGCAATACGGCCGTTTTTTTTCCTATACCCTCATTTGTTTTATGAATCTTCTGGTGATCGGACTTTTGCTGATCCTGGTTTCGCCGGTTTCTTTCAACCAGTTCGCGGGCAGATTGGCGGTGGATTTCGGAATTGTCGGGAATTTTATCTGGGGCTGGATGCGGCAATTATACGGCGCGGTTCCGCGCCGGCTTTAAGGTTGCGCCGGCCTGCCCGGAATCGGCCGGGCGTGGGCGGGGGCGCGCAGGGACAGTTTCGTAATCCCTCATTTATGAGGGGGAGAGAGAAACCGTAGGGGCTTCGCTTGCGAAGTCCTCTTCAATAAAGACGGGCGCGCGACAAGCGCGGCCCCTACGAAGACTGGCCAATTGAATTGCCATCCACCCACATAACTGAGGGGTTACACAGTTTCCTGAAAAACGCTTGACGGAGGAAATAAACGCAGTAAACTTGAAACGACAAAACAATTAATGATTGATCGTTGATTATCATGCCCCGGAAGGCTTTGCGTTCAGAGCGGACGACTTATTCAGGCAAACCGGCGGAAAATAACGCGTGTTGAAAAAGAGGAAAGAGGTTCCCATGGATAAACTGACAAAAATATTACAGGATCATCGCGAACTCGGACAATCAATTGAATTTTTCGGTAAATTTCTGGATGCCTTTATCAAAAAGGAAATGCCGGATTATCTCAAACGGTTCCAGAGATTTCACGCGCATATGCTCGCGCATTTTCGGCTGGAAGAGGAGGGAATCTTTTCGTTTGCGCTTCAAAATGGCGGGCCGCAGGAAAAACAATTAGCCCGGGAGCTGCAAGAGGATCATCGCCGGATATTGGATATGCTCGCAAAGTTTGACAATCTGCTGGTTTCTTATAATAACCAATCGGAGGCCAAGCACACCATGGACATAGTGGATATAGACAAGGAATTGTTTAAAGCCATATACATTCATGCCCAGAAAGAAGAGCTGCAATTATTTCCCGCCCTGAAAAAATATGCGGGCTAATGCGGCTTTTGGCTGCCGCGTTTCTGCGCTTCACGAGCGGCGCGGTCCGGAGCCGTTTTTAACCCGGCGGATGGCCGGGCAGGGGGATGTCCAAACGCGGCATGTTTTCCCAGAGCCGGTCAATGGCGTAATAGGCGCGGACGTCTTTCTTGAAGAAATGAATGATAAAATCAACGTAATCCGCCACCACCCAGCCGCTTTCCGGACGTCCGGACTGGCGCCAGCAGTTGATGCCCCTTGATTTCAAAACGAGACTTGTTTCGTTGCAAAGCGCCTTGAGGTGCGCCGTGTTCTGTCCCGACGCAACGAGATAATAATCCGCGATGCTGGAAACGCCGCTGACGTCGTAGGCGATAATGTCCACGCCTTGTTTTTCGGAAATGGCGGCGGCCGCCAGGCGCGCCAGATCAACTGCCGTTAATTTTGTTTCCGCCGGGGCGGGGTTGTTTTTTTTCATATTTTGTAAAGATTGTGCTCGGCGATATAAACCGCAACCGCGCCGGGAACCAGGTAGCGAATGTTCATGCCCTCGGCTATCCGGTGCCGTATGTCGGACGAGGAAATGTCAATTTGATGGACGGCGGCGATGTTTTCAATCAGTTCCCGGCTCAGGACCGGATCAAGTTTCAGGTCCGCGCCGGCTGTTTTTTTTATCTCAAATCCCGGGCGGATAAAAGTCGCGAATCGGCACAGTTTGGCGAGTTCGTTGATTTCCTTCCATTGATGAAGTTCCAGCAGGCTGTCCGAGCCGATGATAAAAAACAATTCGCAGCCGGGGCAGGCTTTGCGGAGGCGGCGGACCGTGTCAATTGAATAATTGGTTCCGCCCATGCGGATTTCCAGGTCGCAGACCTCAAAATCGGGGTTGTCTTCCAGCGCCCGTTCCAGCATTGCCGCGCGGTGGCTGGAGGAAACAAGACGGGCGGCGTCCTTGTGGGGGGGAAGGTTGCAGGGCACAAAAAGAATCCGTTCAAGGTCAAAAACTTCCAGGGCGTCCTGAGCCAGGATCAGGTGGCCCAGATGCACCGGATTGAAAGTGCCGCCGAAAATTCCTATGCGCCTTTGCAAGGCAACCCCCTTTGCGTGAATAATAATAATTCCAAGCGCCGAGGCAACAGCGAAATCCGCTTGTTTTGAAATTTATTTGTCTTCCCCGGCCGCCGGCCGTTGTCCGGCGCACCATAACGTCTGGCGCGCGATGCCCATCAGTATCCGGACGTCGTCCCCGCTGAGGTTGCCCCGCGAAAAAATGCGGCGCACTCCCAGCATCATGTGATGGGTCTTGTCCGGTTCCATGAAACCGATTTGCAGGAGCGTTTTTTCCCACATCCGGAACATGTGTTCCTTGGTGCGCGTGTCGGCCGGCGGGGATTTTTCGCTGCCCGGCTCAAAAATACCAGAGGCGATGAAAAGTTCATAAGCGCAGACCATGACGGCGTGCGAGATGTTCAGGGAGCGGTAATTTTCAGCGGACGGGATTTGAATCAGGCGGTTGCACAGCGCCAGTTCAATGTTATCCAGGCCGTTGTCTTCCGGGCCGAAAACGAGGGCGATTTTGCCGCCGCGGGCCGCCTCCAGGATTTGCGGAGCGCATTCGCGGGGGGTTATCGCGTGTTGGCGGTAAAGCCCGGGCCGGACGGTTGCGCCGGCCACCAGGCCGCAATCGCCGACCGCATCCTCAAGCGCGTCGGTTTCGCGGCGGTTTGCTAGAATTTCCTGGGCGGCGCAGGCCATTTTACGCGCGTCGTTCCAGTTGATATTTTTTGCGCCGGCCAGGGTGAGGTCGGAAAGACCCATGTTGGCCATGGCCCGGCAAACCGCGCCGATATTGCCCCCGTAGATGGGGCGGCAGAGCACAATGCGGATATTTTCAAGGAGCTGCATTCTGAATTTATTTCATTTAATAAGCCGCAGAATCTGTTTGAATTCCGGGCAATCCGATGTTTTCAGCAGTTCAAAAAGGGCGCTTTCCACGCTCGTTATTTCTATCCCGAGCTTTTCCATGCGATTCAGGCCGATTTGCCTGTTGGCTGGCGTCCGCGATCCGGTTGCGTCCGCGGCCACTTGAACGGCGCAGCCGTTTTGAACAAGGTCGGAGGCCGTCTGAAAAACGCAGACATGGGTTTCAATGCCGGCTATCAGAACCTGGCTGCGTCCGGTTGCCGCCAGAGCCTCCATGAAAGCGGTTTCACCGCAGCAACTGAAGGTCCGCTTGGAGATTTTCGGGCGCTGGTCCAGCGCCGGCGCCAAGGCGGCCGCCGTCGGGCCGATGCCTTCCGGGTATTGTTCGGTGACGAGAATCGGCAAATTAAGGATTTTACAGCATTCGGCCAGCGTGAGGACGTTGCCGACCAGGCAGGATGCATCGTGAATCCGGGGCAGCAGCCGTTCCTGTACGTCAATGACCAGCAAAAGCGCGTTTTCGCGTGAGAACACAATTTCCCTTTCAATAGATTTGCCGGGCTTCAATAAGGGAAAGTATGGAAAATACAGCCGGATAAAGCAATCTATATTTTCACCGGCGCGGCGGCGAAAGCGTCCCGGCGGCTGTCCGCGCGCAATATCCGGGCTTGACGGCGGCGGAGGCAAAAAGATAGGATAGCGCCATGTCGGCCAACGGGATAAAAGGATTTTTTAGTCCCCAGTTGTTCATTATCGGCTCGGTGGGCTTGTCAATCCTTATTGGCGCCATATTGCTAATGTTGCCGTGTGCGGGCCGGCCGGGCCGGGAGATTGACTGGCTTACGGCCGTTTTTACGGCCACGAGCGCCATGTGTGTGACGGGCCACACCGTCGTTGACACCGGCTCGTACTTTTCGCATTTCGGACAGTTGGTTATACTGGCGCTGGTTCAGATTGGCGGTCTGGGATTTATGACCATGGCCATGGCTTTTCTGATTATTGCCGGCCGGCGGCTCAGCCTGCGGAGCGAAACCGCGCTCACTTTCTCCATGGGGCTGCAGGACGTCCGCCAGATCAAGGATTTCCTGGTAAGAACGGTTTTGCTGGCTTTGGGCATTGAGCTGATTGCGGCGGTTATTATTGCCCTGTGTTTGATGGCGCGGCACGGTCTTCCGGCCGACCGGGCTTTTTACCACGGCGTGTTTCATGCCGTCAGCGCTTTTTGCAACGCGGGGTTCAGTCTTTATCCCGACAATTTAGTCGGCTGGAGAAACGATCTGATCGCGCTTTTCCCCGTCATGATTCTGATCGTGCTCGGCAACATCGGTTTTTTGGTCCTGAGCGAGCTTTATCACCATTGGCGCGGTTTGGAACGCGGCCGCAAGGCCTTATCGCTTCACAGCCGGATAGTATTGGCCGGCTCGTTTATCCTTATTCTGGCCGGCTGGGCTGGTTACACGGCGTTTGAATGGGGCAATATCTTCGCGCCGTTGCCGGATCGGATTGACAAACTGATTTGCGCTTTGTTTCAGTCGGTCTCCGCGCGGACGGCCGGGTTCAACACGGTTGAATTTGCGCCGGCGCATCCGGCGACAAAATTCATGACGATAGTGTTCATGTTTATCGGCGGGGCGCCCGGTTCGGCCGCCGGCGGCATCAAAGTGACCACGATGGCGGTGCTGATATTTACGGCCCTGGCCATGGTCCGCAACCGGCGCAATATCACCATCCTTGGCCGGACAATTTCGGCCGGCGTGGTGGGAATGGCGCTTTCGGTTTTCCTTATGGGGCTTATTTTTATACTCGGCCTTTTCGGCTTGCTATTGATCACCGAGGAGGGCAGTCTGGCCGCCGGCCGATTCACGTTTGAAGATTTGCTGTTTGACGCCGTTTCCGCTTTCGGCACGGTGGGGCTTTCCACCGGCATTATGCCCCTTTTGACCGCCGCCGGCAAATTGATCATGGTCGCCGGCATGTTTGTCGGCCGGGTGGGGCCGTTGACGCTGGCGCTTTTTATCGGCATGAAAGAGGAGCGGGAATTGGTAAGGTACCCTGAAGAGGACGTTATTATCGGCTAGGAGGAAATCTATGAAAAGAATCGGCATTGTCGGCGCCGGCAGGTTCGGCGCCAGTCTCGCGCATTCGCTCGCGGAGCTGGGGGTGGAGGTGCTTGTGCTTGATCGCCGGCGCGATGTGGTTGACCGCATGGCCGGCGTCGCGGCCAAGGCCATGGAGGGCGACGCGGCCGAGGAAGGCACGCTGGATGCGGCCGGCTTCCGGGATTGCGATATCGCGGTCGTGGCGGTGGGCTCTGATATGGATTGCAGCGTGCTGGCCACGCTCATGCTCAAGGAGATGAAAATTCCCTGCGTGATCGCCAAGGCCGCCGATGATATTCAGGGCAAGGTGCTCCAGAAAGTCGGCGCGGACCGGATTGTTTTTCCCGACCGCGACATGGCCGCCCGCCTTGCGCGTTCGCTGGTCTCGCCCTCCGTTCTGGAATACGTGGAAGTGGCGGAAGGAATCAGCGTGCTTGAAATCGCCGCGCCCATGGTTTTCGTCGGCAAGACCCTGGGCGAACTGAAGATCAGGAAGAATTACGGCGTGACCGTCCTGGTTCTCCGCCGGGCCGAGCGTTCGGAGGGCAAACAAGAGACGATCGTCAGCCCGGACGCGGATGACACCGTGGAGCTGGGCGACACCATTGTCATTTTCGGGCTGGATGAAAAATTGCGCCACATGGAACAGGAATTGGCCTGAGGCTGTGATGATGAAAGCAGTCGCAAAAATACTGCCGGTTTTATCCGCGGGAGCGTGCGCGCTCGCTTTGTGCCTCGCGGCCTGCGAGAGCGGCCGTTTTGATCACACGCCCCCCGCCGGAGCGGGAACCCTGATCGTTGACAATCTTACCGCCGACGATTTGCTCGTCTACGTCAACGGGCGTTCGGTGTTTACGGTTGACGATTATGACCATGAGCTGATTGATCTCGCGCCGGGCGTTTATCGCGTCGTGATAGACCAGAAAGGCGGCTATCATTCCTATCGCGGCGACGTTGATATTCTTGAAGGACAACTGACAATCATGGAAACGCGGGGATACTACTCGTCCGATTGGTATGATGTGCGGGTTTATTTTGATTGACCGGCGTATTTTTTTTTTGGGGGGGGCGCGGTTTTCGCCGCGCCGAAGTTCAGGCATACGAATTCCAAACTTGCCGCAAAAGAGCGCAAAATCGGGGGTAGGAGCCGAACCCCTGTTCGGCGATGTATCTGGTGTTTGGAATCGCCGCATGGGGATGCGGCTC
>JAQUQV010000041.1:0-2097 GCA_028715905.1 Kiritimatiellia bacterium | reverse complement strand
GGAATCGCCGCATGGGGATGCGGCTCCTACATCCGAGCAAACACAGTTGCGGCTTTGCCGCCTAAAATTAAAATTCAGGCCGGACAGGAAAACTCATTTTATTGCGGACCGGGTGGTCCTGAGCAGGCAGTCCCAGAGCTCCTTGGGGGTTTGCGAGTTCATCAGGTTTTCCCGCGCTTCTTTTTTCAGAAAAGACTGGGTCAGCCCCGCGAGCAGCCTCAGGTAAAAGACGCTGGCCGCGGTTGGAATGACGATAAAGAAAATAATGTGGCTTAAAGTGCGGCTGGCGGGATCAAATTTTATGCCTTTGCGGCTGATGCCGAGCGCCAGGGTGAGCCCGCCGCCTTCAACGCCGCGCACGTGCGGGAAGGATATTCCATATTCAATGGCCGTGTGCATGATGGCTTCGCGCTTTAAGGCTTCGTCCAGCAGTTTCGCGCCGTTATCCACAAAGCCCTCTTCAACCATCCGCCCGGCCAGTTCGGCGATCACGTTGTCGCGTTCGGTCGCCCTTAATGACGGAATCATCAGTTCGGTGGAGGAAAAACGCGCGATGCCCGAACGGCGCGGCGCGAAACGCCCTCCCATTTTCTTGCTGACCCGGCGCGGAAGGAAATTCTGGTAGTAAAGAATTCTGGCGCAGTTGGGGCATTGCTGCAGTTTTTCTCCGGATCGCACAATCTGTACCAGGCTGACCGGCAGCACCAGGCCGCAGCCCGTGCAGACATTATGGGAAATGGGAACGATGACCAGCAAATCTTTTTTTTCTATCCGCTGGAATAATTGCCCGGTTTCCGGGGGCAGATTCGCGCGCAGCGCTTGAATGGCCGAATCAAGCTGCGAGAGCCGTCCGGAAGACATGACGGCTTCCTGTTCCGACCTGATGAGGATAAGTTCCTGCAGTTGGATGAGCATGTTGATAATGGGGTGCATGTTGGTCGTGTGCGGCTTCGTCGGGGGCTGCCCCGCGTTTTTTTCATCAAGCATAATAATATTCCTTTCTATGTGTTAAAAATGGTGGCGACGCGGGGAGTCGAACCCCGGACCTAAGGCTTATGAGTCCTCCGCTCTACCAGCTGAGCTACATCGCCAAAATATTTGAATTGTAGACTTATTTCCCGGATTGTCAAATAATTTAGGTCCAGGCCCGCGATTCCAACTTGCCGCAAAAGAAGAGCGCAAAATCGGGGGTAGGAGCCGAACCCCTGTTCGGCGATGCATCTGGTGTTTGGAATCGCCGCATGGGGATGCGGCTCCTACCGCGGTCAAACACAGTTGCCGCCTTTGGCGGCTTAAATATCCCGTTTTCCAGGCCGGCCGCGCGCTGCGCGCGGCCGGGTTTTAAACGCGTTCCGCGTTTATAAAGTCGCTGGTAACCATGGCGTAGGCGTTGTGATTGTGAATGCTTTCCATGCTTTCGCTTTCAATTTTGAACCAGGCAATGCGTTTGTCCCGGCACAGTTTGCGGGCGACGGCCCGGGCAATATCCTCGGCAAACCGCGGCCGCCGGTATGCCCGCTCGGTGATGTATTTTTCATCAACGCGTTTCAGGAGCGAGTAAAGTCCGGCGCTGGCCTCGGCTTCCGCGATTTCAATCAGCTCTTCAATCCACACCAGCTCATGACTGCGGATCTGGATCGTCAGAATGGCGCGCTGGTTATGGGCGTTAAGCGCGCTGATGGCCTTGGAGCAAGGGCAGAGGGTTGAAACGGGCGTTTTTACTTCAACAACCAGGTCAAATTTCTGCCCGGCCGGCCGGCGGCAGAATTTGGCCAGAAAGGCGCATTGGTAATTCATCAATGACTTCGCGCCGGAAACCGGCGCTGATTTTTCAATGAAATACGGAAAACGGATTTCAAGGTTGGCCGTCCTTGAATCAAACCGCCGGCTCATGGTGTGCAGAATGGAGCTGATGTTGCGCAGGGAAATATTGCCGCGCGACTCGTTCAGTATTTCCACGAAGCGCGACATGTGCGTGCCCTTGAAACGGTGGGGCAGGTCAACGAACATGGAAACGTCCGCCACCGTGTGCTGGATTTTGTTTTCGCGGTCAAGGACCGAGATAAGATATTTCAGGTCTTTGATGCCGGCCTTTTG
>JAQUQV010000040.1 GCA_028715905.1 Kiritimatiellia bacterium | reverse complement strand
CGGAAAGTCGTTTGTCCTGCGCAACCAACTCAAGGGCGTAACGCACAAGGTGCTTCAGTCCGTCGCTGTAGCCGTTCCGCCAACTGTGCGAGAGGAATAGATGTGGCCACAATTTAACAAACAAATGCAGTGCCAAAGATTTTTTTGCAGTCATAACCCATTGATTAGCAACATACTTGTTTTTGAAAGTGTAGAAGATGAGCTTTAGCATCCCCATGATCTGCCCCTTAAAGGGATCGAGCACGCTGGCGCGCTGCACGCGCTTGCGCGGCCTGTACAGTGATTCCTTCAGCCATTTGCGCACGGTCCGGGCCGCCAGGCCCAGAGCGCGGGCGATCTGCGCGGCTGTCAAATGGTCGCGCGTTGCCATTTCTTTCAGCCGACACCATTGTTTGTAGTTGATCATTGGACACCTCCAAGCATATGGGTCAGCGTTTCGCCGATCGATACCGCTTCGCCGCCACGGCGCAGCGAGGGCATGCCGACGGAAAGCACAGGCGCAAGGTCAAGCACTTGATAGAGCCCCTGGCGATAGGCGATCAGTTCGGCCTGCTGGAGTTCCGCGCGCGCGTCATCCACTTGTTTTGTGTTACACGATAAATGACGACACAACGCCGGTTCCGAATACCAACTCAGTCCTTCGGCGTCGGCCACCGTGACCAGAAACAGATACAACGCCAGCGCTCCGGCACTGCGTCCCTCCACGTGTCCATCACGGACCAGACGATGATCTATCCAACTGAACTGCCGGGGAATGCGTCTGAGCCTCTCCGGCATAATCGGCATGCGTCCTCTCATCTTTGACCTCCTGTGGCTGCATCCATGGCGCTATGCCACCGATGCGTTGCCCACGTTCGTAACAGGTGGTCAACACCCGCGCAATGTCCTCTTGTAACGGTTCCCCGGTTATCATGGACGCAATCCCTTTCAGAGCATGGCCTTGCGCAATCAAGACATCTTGTAACGGTCGGGAAATCTCCCTTGAAAGGCAATTCCTGAAGACTTTTACCTCTTGATTATCAAAGCCTTGCGCCGTTAAGAGATCTTGTAACGCATCCGGCGGCCCGCAGGCTTTGGCCGTGCCCTTTTCCTTCCAGTAACCTGGATGCTTCCGACGCCATTCCTGAACCTTCTTTACATACGCTTCCCCATGGAAATAGCCCGGATTCTTCCGACACCATTTCCCCTGGCTTGCCAGCTTGCTGGCCGCTCGGCATTCCGGCGCCGAACAATACCGCTGGTGATAAACATTGCGTGGATGCGGACGAAACCAAATGCCGCAGTGACAACACTTTCGCAGTCCTTCCGTGCCCATCTTTTTCCTCCCGGTTGAAATCCGGAAGAATACTAAAAACGCTCTCTCCGGGTAGCCGGCAACTCGCCACGACCAGCATGCCAAGGCTCTACGCGCTCACGACAGAAGAAGAAAGAAAATGATCCGTTTGGATCAAGGAGGAAGAAAAAAAGGAATCTTTCAGACCGGCTGAAGAAGAGTCATTCCAAACCGGCGTTCATAATAATAAGCGTTTTAACCTGTCAGCTCTCTCGCCGCTTTATGCGATATATTCAGCCTTCGCGCTCACATAATATTTTTTATTCCAATGGCCAAAAAAAGGGCTTGTCCTGGCTATCAGCCAAAACAAGCCTATAGCCTTCTAATAAGAAGGCGTTACTTTGAAAGTTACATTTGTAACTTTAGAAGTTACATAAATACCACAGCGATCTTGAACGTTGTTGATGTTCCGCGCTCATGCGCGCTCATACGCCCGCAGAAAGTCGGGGCGGGGAATGTTGGATTGCGTGCAGATAGAACGGAGCGTGGAGCTTTTGAGGGTGGAATGATTCGGCATGGTTAGCGGCGTCTTGGTGCCGTCCGGATTTTCCCGGATCATGGCAATATGTTCCCGCTCCCGAACCATGCGAAAGCCAAGAATCTCCAGCGCCTTGATGACCCGACGCTTGGGAGCATCAACCGGGAATTTTGGCATCAGGCGGGCACTCCTGTTTCGGCGACAAACGCTTCCACAACCGGCGATTCATCATCCGAGAGCGCGTCTTGGCCGAAAGTGTCAAGGTGAAATTTAATGGCGGATTTCACCTCGGCCAGGGCTTGTTCGTAAGTATCCCCTTCGGCTACCACAACGCCCTTTAATCCCAGCGGATAGGCGATATAGCCATCGTCATGCTTTTCAACGATGATTTTGATTTGTTTCATAGTTTGAATCATATCCGTTGCCAGCTGGCCTGTAAAGGAAAAATCTTATGCCGAACTACTCATCTCTGTTTATCGGGTATACTTAAAAACTTCATTTTTTACAGAACGATGTAGATCACCCTTTATTTTCAATACAGTTCACGCTTTTCCTTGATTTTATTGACTATTTCTCAAATGGCAGGAAAAGGCAGAAAAAGGCATTGATTTGTTCTAAAATGCGATACAAATAGGATACACTTTTTTGGCCCGTTTTTTCAGCGTATTATGACGGCTGGTTTTCATGCCACGGGCAGATCCGCCAACGGCGGAGAATGGCAAAAACGCAAACTGTGCGGCTGAAAAAATAATTGGAGCGGTAAAAATGCCCGACGTTTGACGATCCCCCCGGACGGCTATGATGATTTATTTCGGTCGCGGATCATACGCGGGCGGAGTGGAAACACTTAAAAGCCGGGCATGATAATTACAGATTCTGTAGCCTCAATATCCTTAACATTATCCTTGCCGTCCTGTGCGCGAGACTATGTTTCTACCGTTTTCCAATCAACCGCCGGTTCACAACTTCTATATCAAAACGTTCCGGGTCGTAACCATCGCCGGCCCATTCCAGAAGTTCCTTCTGTTCCTCGGTCTTCTTCGGCACTTTCAGCGCTTCCTGTATGTCCATGTAGCCGGGGAAACTGCCGCAGTCTTCCGGCGGGCAGGCGCGTGCGCCGTCAATGCAAACAGGATATCGCCCCTGAGGGTCAAACGGGAGAATTTTTTCAACCACGATCTCGTGTTCCCAACTGTCACCAAAGTCGTACTCATACATAAACTTCTGCTTCGGGCGGACGCCAAGCTCCTTGAGCCGAATGCGATCCTCGCGTTCCATGTCCATGTCTTCCATTTCAGAGGCATTCTTGCTGGTGTAACAAACATCGCCGATCTGAAAAGAGTGCATGTGACAGTTCTGCCAGCCCATCGCTACTTGGATTACGGCATGCAGATCGCCGAGGCTGTAGTTATCCGGCAAGACTACCCGCCGCCAGATCGGCGGCCGAATATATCTCAACGTCACCTTGAATTGAATTGCGTTTTCGGGGCGCGGCGCCCATGTTATATTCGGACTTCTTTTTGTTGGCATATTTTTTTATTTCCTGTCTTCCTTTGCGTCTTTGCACCAAGGCGCGAATTATTCTTTCCAAAGCGGTATTTACTCGCTCAAAACTTCGTTCAGTTTTGCTTCCCATTCGTCCTCGGCCAAGACTTCAAAGCGGAGCACCTTGTCTTTCATCTCAAGCCCGAGTTCGTTCCAGTTCCGGGACTTGGCCTGCTGGGTGCAGATGTCGAACACCTTGCGGATATAATTCGTCTTGGCGTTGTCCTTCAGGTGCAGTCCCTTGGTTTCCACCACGTAAACGCGCTCGTAATCTGTCTGCGCGTCCTTGTTCGTGGCGGTGAAAACGAAGTCGGGATAAATCCGATGTTCCCGCCAGCCCTGAATCGAGTAGTCATGTCGTGAGCGGTTCCGATACCAGAAGAAAAGCCGGTGCTGGTTCTCCAGATACCACGCAACCGCTTTCTCAGTCTCGTTGAAGTCATCCTCCGGCACGGCATCATAAAGGCTTAGTTCAAGTTGCCCACCCTTTTCCTTGGTCAGAAATTTCGAAGTCGGTTTGATTGCAATGGACTTTGGGAAAGACCAATCGAAATTATTTCCGATAATCAGAAAACGAAGTTCGTCTTTTTCGAGCATGGAGCAAAAGATCTTCTCGGCCAACCGGTCTTTCTCCGCCTCAAGTTGTTTACGGAGTTCTTCGATCAGGAAAACAAAATTGTTTGCAATAAGCCTCTCAGCGTCCTGCTTGCCTACTCCGAGCGAAGTCGCAGGGCCGCCCATCTTGCGGAAATGATTCAAAACCTTCTTGGCGAATTCATGCGCCTGCCAAGGGTTCGGCACGATGTCTCCGAGTTGCCGCGTCATGAAAACTGGATCAACCCTGATACCGCCTTCCTTCAAGTCTTTCACTGCTTTGGTCTCAATAAGCCGGCACTTGTCCTCGGTCAGAGTGACGCCGATCTCAACGTCTTTCTCCTCGTAATTGGAAAGCGTCAACTGCATGATCGGTTTCAGGATGACGTCGTCCCAAGGAATGCGCGCCGCAATGTCCATCTCGTAGTTGACGGGCCGCCAGCCGTGGCCGTTCTTGACCACAAAAATCGGGAGAATCGTTCGGCTTGCGGCCTTCTTGAAGCGTTCGCGGATGTCGTAAATCCGGTCCATGCCGTCACCCGTCTTGCCGTGCTCGTCATCAGTGGCGATATGCCCGCGCAAGTCGCCTAATCCTTCCTCTTCGAAACCCTGTTTGATATTGTCCAGCAGTTCTTTCCCGCGCTGTTGGAAACAAAACACGTAGCTTTCATCGAGTTCCCGGACTTGCGTCTTTCGGGCGTACGGTTGCCGGAGAATGCGCCCGACAAGTTGGGTCAAAGCGTTCTGTGAAGAGGGGTTCGTCAGAATCACGAGCACGTAGGCGAACGAACAATCCCAGCCCTCTTGAAGCGCCTGCTTTGTTATTATATACCGTATCTTGCAGTCACGCCCGAGAAGTCCGCCTATGTCATCAACTTCCTTGAGTTCGTCTTTCTCGCTTGTCTTGACCGCGACTTGTTCCGCCGGAATACCCATGATTTTTGTCAAATGTTTCCGGACTTGTTCAGAATGAATCCAGCGTCTGCCCTGCTGTTCTTTGCTCGTCCGCTCAACTTGAATCAGGCAAATAGGCCGGATGTTAATACCGGTGTTAGCATCGTACTCCTTGGCCTTTTCTTCCAGCACGTTTCGCTTGTTCATCCCGGCAAGCAAAGTGTCCTTCCAGTCAGGGCTTGCCTTGTTCACAACATGGAGATCCAGTTTGATCATTTCTTCATGGTGCAGTTCCCGTCCCGTGATGTCCACGAGGATATTGCTTTGAACCGGCGTTGCAGAAAGTTCGGCAATCAGGCACGGATTGAAACCGCGCAAGGTATCCTGTGCCCCCTCGCTGTAGGCCTTGTGTCCCTCGTCCAAAATGATGACCGGAGAAAGTGTCCTGAGCGTGTTTCCTAATGATGTTTTGATCTGCCTGCCCCAAAACCCGCTTTCCTTCTCGTAGGTATCCAAATTCGGGAAGCGTTTAAGTGTGGCTTCCTGGACCTTGATGTCGTCCTCTGGCGGGAAGAAATCCTGAAAACCGCCGCTGTCCTTGAAAACCTTCAAAGTTTCCTTCGTCTTCCGGTTCGCCGATGGAAGCATGAGCATCAGGACAACAAGATTCTCCTGTACATCCTGCGGGGCAAAGTGATCGGCCTTTTCCAAAATCAAAGTATGCCCGCCGCTGGCAAGATCAAGGTGCTGGCGGTAGGGATGATCCCTGTCTTTCAGGTTTTGAATTGTCTGACGGTAAATCTGCGTCGTCGGAACAATCCACAACACCAGCCCTGTCTTCCGTCTGCGGTAGAGCATGTTCACGAGGTCAATTGTTTTGACCGCCAGCAATGTTTTCCCGCCGCCGGTCGGAATCTTCAGGCAAAAATTCGGCAACGGCTGGCCAAGCCCGTTTTTCCGGGAAACATAACAGTGGGGAATGGAGGCTTTTTCCCACGCCTTTGCCGCAAAGTCAAAAACCAAGTCGGGATCGGTTATGCCTTCGGCCTTTTTTTTGAGCTCGGCCAGATGTTCAAGATAATCTCTGATCTCTGCCAGGGCTCTCTGCTGGTATTCCTTCAACTGCATTGTTCACCCTAGAAATTCCACTGCCGGTCTCTGAAGAACTCAAGCAATGCCAAACACGTTACTTTGTAGTGCGCGCAGACATCCGGGATTCGCTTTCGCGCACTCGCGCCCGCCGAGTTCTCCGAAGATACAACCTTCTATCCTTTTGCCAAAGCCAAGGCAATGACAAACGGATCGGCATCCGGCACCGTCTTTTTCTCGTCAATCAGAGAGGGGAATTCTTTAAGTATCTTTTTCACATAATCAATCTGGTCGGCGTCCAAGTCCTTGAAACACTTCTGTTTCTTCGCCCATGCGTACAGTTCATCGTGTTGCTTCTGGAGTTCACTCAAGACCTCCTGAGGGGCAACCATTTCGCCAGATGTTATCAGTTCTTCAATCTTCTGCCACAGTGTCGGGAACACATCTCGTGGGTAACGCCGTCTCCAAAGGTCAATGAGGGCGTTGGTGTCGATCACGTATCCCGGAAATAGATCAACCATACCGATTCCTTGCCTCTCGTACTAGAGATTCCACCGCCGGCAAATGTTTAAGTCCTATAGCAAGGTAGTCCGAGACATCTCGGTAGGTTATCTTTTCTCGGCCAGCCGATTCCAACACGAGGGACGTGAAAGGGACTCCATTCTGCCTGACGCACTGTCTCGACGGAACCCGCCTTCCACCGCGTCGTTTCTTCTGTTGCTCCATCAGTTTGAGTTCCCATTCCTCGCGTTTCTGGTGGTAAAACCTCTCCGTGGTTCGACCAAGGATCAGAAGTCGGCGCAGAATCACCTCGCGGCTTACCTTGAATTGCTTGGCGACCTGTTGAAGTTCCTCTTCCTCCCATCCGTGCGCGATCCCGTGGATCCCAACTAACGGGTGATTGAGAAGCGTCTGCCGGGGGACAATTACTTCCCCGGCGAATCGATTACAGAACTGCTCGACGGCCTTCCCTTCCTCGCTAAGATCGCATATTCCGCTTTGCCCGATTAGGAGATGCCCATATTCGTGAAAAAGTGAGAATGTCCGCGCGTTGATTGCGTCGTTGCTGTTGAGAACAATCGCCGGCAAATCGGCCTCGGCGAACGAAAAAGCCCGGCCCTCTGCAATGGGAAAGGGCAGTTCAAAGACGAGGGCACCGCATTCTTCAACGCGGCGCTTCCACTCGTTGAGCGCCGTTGTTTCGTCTTCCCACTTGAACTGCGTCTCTTCTGTTACACTCAAACGCTCGCGGGCACGCGCAGCAAGCGGTTGTGGGTCATCCGTCAGTGTGGCTTGCCCAATCTCAACGCGGTACTCGCGTTCAAGCGACTTGTTCAGGTCCCCGGCCAGTGCTTGGAGGCGGCGCGCGCGCCTCATAGCTAAGAGGGTCTTTTCGGAAAAAGGCTTTTTGACGGTCTTCGGAAGCGTCCGGAAGTCAGTGGGTATCGGTGCTTCCAGTGGTGGCATGGCAAGAAAGAAGACGGCAAGGGGCCTCTTGTAAAACGTAGAGAGTTCCCGAAGTTGTTTCAGTGTTGGTTGTTTCTCGCCGTTTTCCCATTTTTCAACGACGCTTTCACCAAGATCGAGTCGTTTGGCGACATCGTCTATATTCTTGCCAATCGTCTCGCGCGCCCATTTCAACACGCTCCAGGCAACGGCAACTTCTTGGGAAGTGGCTCTCATCAGTAATTTACCGCGTCAGTTCATAAATCTCAAAAGGCAATTGCGCGAAATCAATTCGATACTGGTCAAGGTGCTCCTGGTCCAGATACTTTGTCGGCGCGAAGACTAAACGCCGCTTATCCTTCTTTAAGGCCGGAAGATTCTTTGCCATGTCCAGCGTCAACGCCAGATTCTTCAGCTTTGCAATATCCGGCTCGTAGAACAGATAAACCTGGTAATTTTTACTCTCGCCGATAAAGTTTTTGTATTTGTCATCGGTCTTGTCCCTGCCCGCCGCAGCTTTGGCGAAGGCGGGATCAAATTCCTCGCCGGTGGCCGTATAAAACACGTAACGGGCAAGCTCTTCATAAGTTGGCATGCTGTCGCCGTCAAGAATACTTTCCAGTTCAAGCGGCTTGCCGAGTTTGAAGAAACTGAACGTCCCGCCGAGCCCTTTCTTGAGCGTTTTATCCTTTGCCTCTGGGACGCCTTTGATAACGCGGCGAATGCGCTCCGCCGTGATCGTATCAGCGTAGTCCTCGCATTCGATCAGGATGAAGCAGCGATTGCCACCATCTTCCTTGTTCTGGGCCAGAACCGCATGAGCCGTAGTACCAGACCCAGCAAATGAGTCCAACACGATAGCATTTTTGTCGTTCCAGCAAACCGCCTCGATAAGATATCTAACAAGTAATGTGGGCTTAGTAGTGTCAAAAACCTTTTCACCAAAAATACGCTTTATTTCAATCGTGCCATTGCTCGCGGTTCCACATTCGAGAAGCAGGCTTGTGGCGGCAGTTATGCTTTCACGCGCTTATCTTGATGAAATTACAGACCGTCTTATCACGGAAGAGATTTACGCTGACGATTCAGAACCCGAGATCAGGCATGAGTTGCCGGGCAGAACGGATTGACTCCGCCGGTTTCCATAGGCCCGTTGCCGCCAAGCATCAGCGGACTCTATCAATCCAGTAATAAGGCTCGCGATGTAAATGCGCGATGGCCACAACCACAATGGTATTGCCTTCCAAGCCATAGATCAGGCCGTAGGGAAAGCGGCTGACCAAAGCGCGACGGAGGCCGGCGGTAAATTCCTCGCACGAGTAAGGGTAGGCTTTAATCCGATGAATTGTCCGGTCGATTTTGTCCAGTAATTCAAACCCCAAGCCGAACGCTTCTCTCTCATACCAAGCGTAGGCATCATCCAATTCCTGCCGAGCCAGGGATAGAAAACGAATATTCATGGGCGCCGGTATTTTGCCATGACATCAGCATATGGCATGCTATCCGCATGCCCTTCGCGGTACGCCTGCCAGCGCTTTTGAGATTCCGCCGCCCACGCCTTGTCGATTTCTGGGTCAGGCCGGTCCAATTGGATCAGGATCTGATCCACCAAGGCCAATTTCTCCATATCAGGTAAAGCTTTGACTTTTTCAGCAACTTCATGCGTTGTCATTTGCATAGTTCTCCTCTCATTTCATTTGCCAAAATAATATCCGATAACCGGTTTAATTTCCAGCAAGTTTTTAACAATTTTCCAACCAGCCAGGGAAGTGGACGGCACGAAGGCTCTTTCCCGCGTAGGCGCGCCGAAACGTGTTCAAATATCGGGGGGCATCCCGTCGCACTCAAGACGTTTGGCGCGTTTTAGCTCGATTTTGCCCGCGCCAGGGCCTCGAAATGGGGTGCTCATTGTGCAGCCCCCTCTCCGTGAATCAGCGCGGAAACAGCCGACTCCAAAAATCCGCTTGCCCTTGTATGGCCGGGCAGAATCCTTTTTTCCGGAATCCCTTTTTTCGCCCATTTGTCCATGTAGCGAACAGACACGGCCAGCCTCCGGGCGCACTCGCTACGGCGAATTAACCTTGATTCCGACACGGCGGCGTGGACAGGATCGGGTTTCGCCGGGCCCTCCCGAAGCTGAACCAGCAGGCGGGCTCGATCGCCGGGTGAAACAGATGGATCGGCACGGAGCATTGCTTTCATGGCATCAAACGTTGTTGCTAACATAATTTAGTCCTCCCCCTTGTATTTCCGAAATTCATTAAATTTTGGAAATTTTTTACATACCTATATTCAAGCCATCCGGCCAGCCCGCCGCCGCTTACGCGGCGGCAGGCCGCCCGGAACCTTTATATGTCACGTTCGGGTGATTACCCGACGACGTGTTGCACGTTTCCGTCTGTCTGTAACTTTGCCAGCATCAAAGAATCCCGATAATGATTCATCAGAATTACTTTCTCAACCGACTTGGACAGCATCAGAACCGACCTGGCCGCCCCGAACTTGGCCGACTCATACGCCATTGATCCAGAGCCTATATCAGAGGCGGAACAACCCAACCGCTCCGCAATATATGGCAACCCATGCAAGCGACTGTCATACAGATCAATCCGGGAAATACCGCCGCCGATCCGTTTCCACAGCGCGCGCATCGCAAATCTATTTCCCATAGTGACACCCTGTTCCGGCAGGCCGGCGATTAAAAAATGAAAATGCAAACGCCCGAACGAATCGCCGCCGCCTTTTTCGAACCAAATGTGTGCCACATGGGGAAGGAAGCATTAATAACATTGGGTTGCGGGCAGAGCCCGCTTTGGAAGTTACATAAAATGAAAAATCTCATCCTGCCGCTTGTCTGAACCGGATGACATTTGACTTTTCATATTCCTGCGGCTTGATAGACCAGAATTTATCCGCTTCAGATTGCGTTCCCAAGCCCTTATAGGTTGTCAGCAATCACCGTCTCCATGCCCCAGCCAACGCATTGTTTTGTCCAGTCCATAAGTTTGATATGAATAACTGGCTCTGTCCCGGTCAGGTGAATACCCCCCCCCAAAAAAAAACTGAAAATACTCCTTGACGCGTACTATGATATATATTACAGTTAGTTCATAAATGGAAAAAACCTGGAAAAGACAGAGGATAAAGGATCATGGTCCCTTTTAAAATTGAGCTAAAAGCCGGGATTCCCATTTATGAGCAGGTAGTCTATGCCGTCAAAAAGGCCGTCGCTTTCGGCCGGCTTGTTCCCGGCGACCGGCTTCCCTCTGTGCGCAACTTAAGCCAGGACTTGAAAATCAATCCGAACACAGCGCAGAAAGCCATGTCGCGCCTGATCCACGAAAAAATCGTTGAAGTCCGCCCCGGCATCGGCTGCACGGTGGCCGCCATTCCCGCCGCCCCCGCCGAACAACGCGCAAAAATTCTGGAAACCAAAATTGAAGAGCTGGTCGTGGACGCAAAACAGCTGGGGATGAACGCAAAGGAACTGGCGCAGGCCGTGCAGAAACAATGGACAAAATGAAAAAATACGACCCGCCTTTCAGTCGCCCTTCCAAAGGAGGGGAATATAAAAAAGGAGTTTGAGAAACAATGAGCAGCATCATCACAACCCAGAACCTGACAAAACGATTCGGCTCTCTCACGGCGGTTGACAATCTTTCACTGACAGTGCCGGACGGCAGCATTTTCGCTTTTCTCGGTCCGAACGGCGCGGGCAAGACCACCACCATCAAACTGCTCCTGAATCTTATCGCGCCGGACAACGGCGCATCGGAAATATTCGGCGTGCAATCCAAAAACCTCGGGCCAAAGGAATTTGATCAAATCGGCTATGTTTCTGAAAACCAGAAACTATACGAGTGGATGACCGTAAAACAATTGACCGCCTTTTGCAAGCCGCTGTATCCGGCCTGGGATGACGCCTTTTGCAACAGACTGGTTAAACAATTTGACCTGCCGCTTGACCGGTCAATAAACGGTTTTTCGCGCGGCATGAAAATCAAGACCGCCTTCCTCGTTTCCCTTGCCTATCGTCCGCGCCTGCTGGTGCTGGACGAACCCTTCACCGGTCTTGATCCGCTGGTGCGGGACGAGTTGATCCAGGGAATCCTTGAACTGACCGAGGCCGAGCGCTGGACGGTCTTTATCTCATCGCATGATATTCACGAGGTGGAAACACTGGCCGACATGGTCGGTTTTCTGGACCGGGGCAAACTTAAACTCTCCGAATCGCTGGATTCTCTACAAACGCGTTTCAGGAAAGCGACCGTTACGCTCTCCGCGCCGCTGGCAGCGTTGCCGGTAAATTTACCGCCGGCATGGCTTCAGGTTGAACATGAAAACCGCGCCGTGGCGTTCATTGACAGCGCCTATGAGGAAAAAACCAGGCATGATTCCATCCACCGGATTTTTCCGGATTGCGCAAATATTGAAACAGTCGGCATGACCCTGCGGGAGATATTCGTCGCGCTGGCAAAAAATTACAAAATGGAGGCATAAACAATGAACATGGTCTGGCATTTATTATGGAAAGACATCCGGCGATTCAAATGGTGGCTGGCGGCATGGTTCGGATCGGTCGGACTCATCTGGTGGTTGACAACGGCCGCCGGCGCGTCGTTATCTTTATATTTCTTATTCGTAGGCCTACCATCGGCATTATTTAGCGTTTTCGGGTACATATTCATCATCCGGGTGGTCCAGGAGGACCCGCCGGCCGGTCAGACGGCTTTCTTGCTCACCCGCCCGATATCGGGCGGGGCACTCCTGCTGGCAAAGCTCTGTTTCATTTTCCTGTTGGTGGGAATGCCGGCGGTGTTTGAATCAATCATCACAATGCACTTAGAAACGATCTTTTTTTGGAATTTTTTTAACGGCCTTTCAACAGCGGTATTTCTCTTTTTTGTATGGATTGCCGCGCTCTGCACCACGCGCTTTTTTACGGCTTTCCTGGTATCGCTTGCCGTTTCCGGGATATATATCGGCCTTTCATCGGCGTTTAACGGAATATTCATGGCACGTGAAATATCTGAAGCAATACTTGTATCCGGAAAAACGGCCGACATATTGGCTGGCATTGCATTATCAAAAATTTTGATTCAAAATACGGCCGTCATTCTCCTGGGGACCGGCATCATTGCGTATCATTATCTGACCCGCCGCACAAAACACGTCATGATCATGAGCGGAATTGCCTTGATTTTCACCCTTGTCACGGGCGCTTTCTGGCACACAAACATTATCCCGCCGACGGCTATGTCCGACCTGTCTTCTGAATGCGCTGAAATTAGAAAGAGAGTTGAAACGTTCATGGATTCATTTCCGTTTTTTAAAAGATCGCACCAAAAAATGCGTGATGCCCGGAAATTGATCAACGAGTCGCAAAAACTTAACATGGAAAAGCCCGATCCTCAAATCATGGCCAAGGAACAGGCCGAAGTTGACGCGCGCCTTGCCGGATTCAACTGGGAAACGCCGGTGGAAGCCGGTTTTGACAATGACGATAAAGGCGTTACGGCAAAATCGTCCGATCCGGGGCTGGCCTGGTCCGTGACCAATCAATGCGGCCGCATATCCGGAACGTCAAGCCTCGGTAAATGGGCCGGATGCAAAATCACGCTTCCAATTACCAAGGATATCCGCTCCCTGGTTGAAGTTTCCGGCGACTTCAAAATAGCAAAATCAAGCGGCTATCAACTGGTTGCCCTGGGGTGCGCCACGAAAGCCGGCAGTATCTGCATGTTTTTTGAAGGCGATAAAGGCGCGCGCCCTATGTACATCAAGGATAAAATCATAGGCAGATGCGGGTACAAGATTCAACGCAGATTCATTAAAATCCCGGTTGAGATGGAAAAAGAACTGGAAGGATTTAAGGTCGGGGACGAGACGCAGGCGTTCCACAAAATGCGGATTGTGCTGGATCGTGAAAGAACGCGCATATATTATTACGTTGACAATCAGCTCTTGGGAATCCTCAAATATGAGGGTGACATCGGAACGGCAAATTCCGTTTGGATGGCGTTGCAGGCACGGGATAAAAACACCGAGCTGGATGTGCTGTATGACAATCTCCGCGTCCGGACGGCGGATGATCCGGCCCCGCGGTAATCCTGAAAAACATTCTAAAAAAGAAAGGCGGTGACAACAAAACGGCAAATAATTCCGGCCCGCGCGGGTTGCGGCAATGTGCAAATAAAACGCATTCGTTAATAAATGAAAGGAAAGCAGTATCATGAAAAGAATCCTGGCGGTGGCGTTGGCGGCGGCAATCGGAATTCAATTCGCTTTTTCACAGGAACAACAACCCAAGCGGGCCCTGGCCGAGGAACTGCTTGTCCTGATGAAAGTCAATGAAACCATTGAGCAATCTTTTGCCATGGTGAAACAGATGACAGCCAGCCGGCTTGACATGACGGCGCAAGCAGCCGGCCAGACCGAGGCGTCGGCGGATGTTATCAACAAAACCGGACAGGTAATGGAGATAATCTTCAAGGAACTGAGCTGGGATAACATAAAGGAAGACTATATCGCCCTCTATGCCGACTCTTTCACCGAAGAGGAACTGCGCGGCATGATCGCCTTCTATAAGACTCCGGTCGGACAGGCCATGGCGCAGAAAACGCCGGAATTGACCAAAAAAAGCATGGAATTAAGCCAGAAGAGGATGGTCAGAATCATGCCGAAAATCCAGGCCATGATGCAGGAACTCAAACACGCGCCGCAAGCTCCAGCGCCCCAACCAGGAACAGACCAGTAATCATGCCCAAATAAGTTTTGGGCTTCCCCGCCGCATTACGGGGACGGCGCGCCGCGTTCCGCGGGAACCGTTTCCGAAGGGGGGATTTCAAGGTAAGGATCAGGGGGATCCTCCAGCCAGCGGCCGGACGGCGGCACCCGTATTCCGGCGTCCAGAGAGATAATCTGCCTGACAAGAATGGGCAGGACGGCAATCAGGAAAACCACCGCGATAACAACCGCCATTTTCTTTTTGCCGGGCAGCACGGCCGGCTTCAACGCCGGAATTTTCAAACGGATTAAATCCGGCAGTTTGATCCGGGCGGCCTCAGCCATCAGGGCGGCAAGCTTGATTTTAATCACGCGGCGTTTTTCCGGCGCCGAGACTCTTTTCCCGGCCGGCGCCTCCGGCGCGGGCCGGACCGGAGGCCCCCCCCCGCCGCCGGCCGCCCCGTCAAACTGGCGCAGGAGCGGCGCCGGATCAAGTCCGACGTATTGGGCGTAAAGCTTAATGAATCCGCGCGCATAGATTGGCGCGATCAATTTATCAAAATCGTCCCTTTCCATCGCCGTAATATATTCGGTCTTGGCCTTGATGGCCCTGGCGACGTCGGCGGCGGCTAGTTTCTTTTTTTCGCGGGTGTTTTTTAATTTCTGTCCTATGGTTTCCATGTGTCTTTTGCCAGGTTCAAGGAGCGCATTTCACGGGCGGGGAGGCCGCCGTTGTCCGGCCTGGATCCGCCCGGCCGCGAATCGCTCTGAACGCTGAAGCCTGCGCTGATTATATTTCTCCCTGCTGTTCCTGAACATTTGAAGTGTTTTGCGCGTCAAGGTCAATCAAAATTTCACGCGGGTCCGAACCGTGCACCGGACCGACGAACCCCTTTTCCTCCAGACGGTCCATCAGGCGGCCGGCGCGGTTATAGCCGATTTTAAGCCGGCGCTGAAGCAGGGAGACGGAGGCCCGGCGGGTTTCGCGGATGATCTGGACGGCCGCTTCCAGCAGGTCTTCATCTATGCTGTCATCGCCGGAGAAATCAACCCCTTCCGCCTTTTCAAGGTGCTGTTTGATGGCCAGCTCATAATTGGGCTGGGAGCGCTCCTTGATGAAATTAACAATGGCATGAATGTCATCATCGCCGGTCAGAGCGCCCTGCGCGCGTGTCAATTTGCTGGAGACCGGCTGGAGGAAAAGCATGTCGCCGCGCCCGAGCAGTTTATCGGCGCCGGTGGTGTCAAGAATGGTGCGGCTGTCAACCTTCTGTGCCACCTGGAACGAAAGCCGCGCCGGAAAATTCGCCTTGATTGTGCCGGTAATGATGTTGACCGACGGCCGCTGGGTCGCCAAAATCATGTGGATTCCCACCGCCCGCGACAATTGCGCCAGACGGGCGATATGGTTTTCCACGTCGGCCTGGGCCACCATCATCAGATCGGCCAGTTCGTCAATCACGATGACAATATAAGGAAGACGTTCCGGCATTTTTTCGGCCGCTTCCTCCGCCCCCAGCGGCGGCAGCATTTCCTGGGCAATGGGACGGCTGTTGTAGCCCTGGATATTCCGCACGCCGGAACGGGCAAACAACTTGTATCTCTTTTCCATTTCATTGATGGCCCAGCGCAGACCGAAGACCACTTTTTTCGGGTCGGTTATCACGGGGACAATAAGGTGCGGCAGGTCATTATAGGCCGCGAATTCAACCAGCTTGGGGTCAATAAGCATCAGGCGCAGCTGGGCCGGCGTCCGGGACATCAGCAACCCGGCCAGAATTGAATTCATGCAGACGGTCTTGCCCGAACCGGTCGCGCCGGCAATCAGGAGATGGGGCATGGCCGCCAGGTCGGGAATAACGTCTTTGCCGCCGACATCTTTTCCCAGAACAATCGGTATTTCCGCGCGGCTGTTGCGCCAGGTCTCACCTTCCAAAATCTCCCGCAAATACACTCTTGTGGCCGACGAATTCGGCACCTCAATGCCGACGACCCCCTTGCCCGGGATGGGGGCCTGCACGCGAACGCTGGTGGCCTTCAGGGTAAGAGCCAGGTTATTGGTCAATTGGCCGATTCTTTCAACGCGCACCCCGGCCGCCGGCAAAAGCTCATAACGGGTTACAACCGGGCCCTGCTCAACATGTTTGATTTCGCTTTCTATGCCGAACTCGGCCAGGGTTTCTATTAAAACCTTGGCCGTGGTTGCAGGATCATCCTGCATGCGGCGCTCCTTGTCGGTCGGCAAAGGATGTAACAGGGAAAGCGGCGGAAGTTGATACGCCTGATCGGCCGGCGGAGGGCACGGCGGCGAAGCGGCGGCCGCCGGCTGGCTGTCAACGGCCGGCCGGGGTTTCCCGCGTTTTTCCGTCTGCGGCGGCGGCGCTGGCGCCGGCGCTGCCGCAGTCGCCCTGCTTTCAACCGCCGCGGCCGGCGAAGGCTCATCGCGAACGGGCGCCACATCCGCAATTGCTTTTTCCCGCCGCATGGCTTTTTCAAGGGCCGCGCGTTTTTTGGCAATTTCACGTTCTTCAACGGTAATTTTTTCCAGCCGGGACCGGCGGGCATCCAATGCCGTTTTGATTTGCGCCCGCATCAAGAGGCACATGCCGACGGCCCGCCCGGCCAGCGTCCGTAAACGGGCCAAGCCGACGCCCATAACCAGCGCCGTAACAAGCAGGGCGGACAGGATTACCGTCGCGCCGGCGCTGCCGAACAAAGCTGACAAAAACTGATCAGCCAGCAGCCAGCCCGCCAGTCCCCCGCTGAAACCGGTGATATTGAACCTCGCGCAAAGTGTTTCCCACCCGGAAGAGTGGATCGTCAAAAGCGCGCTGGACGCGGCAATCGCGGCCGCGCCCCAGAGCGCCCACGGCCTGACCGGCTCGTCCGGGCGCAGGAGCAGCAGTAACCCCAGGCCGAAGCAAAAGATCGGCAGAAAGAGGGCGGCCGCGCCGAAAACCATCAGGCTGACAAATATGAACCAGGCGCCCGCCGGGCCGATATAATTCAGCGGCGGATCATTGGGCGGCATTCGGAGCAGGGATATATCGCCGCTCCGGTAGGAAACCGCCGCCAAAACCATCAGAACGCTGATAGTCAGCAGGGCCAGCCCCCATAATTCGCGTATGCCGGCTCTTCCGTTAATCCGTGGCGGTGACATTTTATTTCTTGAAAATCACGTGAACAAAAGACGGATCGGCCGAGGCGGTTATATTATCGCCCGCCGGCAGAAAAATAAGGACCGGCAAATCATAAGTAAGCGAAGGATCAAGCCCGACGCAATCAACAAAAACTTTCGGCGCTGATTTTTTCAACTCCTCAATTTTTTCGGTTTTACCTGTCAGCACAATATTAACCTTATCGGGGATGGTTTCCACCTTGAATGCTGCCGCCGGACGGACCACCGCCTCAACGGGAATATTTTCAAGCTCAAGGACGTCGTTCTTTACGGCAATCTGCACGCTGACGTTCACCTCGGCGGGTTCTATGACCGGCGTCCAGGTATTGCTCGGTGGCAGAACCCGGCAGCGCTTGACAAAAGATTCCAGCCTGCCGTCAACATCCACCGGCTCCGTGTGGACCCATTCGGTCTGCATCAACTGCTGGGCCGGACCGCGCAACAGCACCACCGCCGGCTCGCAGACCGTTTTTTCCACCTCCCCGACCAGCGGATTGCCGGTCGTGCGGCTCTTGACCGGAACCGTTTTTTCCGATTCGCGGTCGGTGCTGATCTGAATGATTTCCGGCTCAATCCGCACCGGCCGCACGCCGGGGGCGCCCTTGATGTCCTCAAGACGGAGACGCGCGTCGTAAGACCCGGCCCGCGAATTGTCGCGTAAATCCACCAGCGCCTTGATTTGTTTATGGTCAAGCAAACGGATGTTGTCCTGAGAGCCGCGGAAGGTTACCCGCACCGCATCGGAAGACTGCCGCAACACCGCCCAGCCGTCGCCGATCTTGAATTCCACCGGAATATCCGGAATAACGATTTCGTTATTGATCGTCTCGCGGATGGCATACCATGAAAAAACCGCCAGCACCAGCGCCAGTAATTTGAGACGAATATTGTTAAGGATAATTTCCCGCATATCAGTTTTTCCCGCGCGCCAAACAACGGCCGGGCCGCCTCAGGCGCCCTGCGCGCGCGGTTTGCCCTGTTTGTTCATTTTCATAATATGGCTCATCCATTCCGTAACCCTCGTCAGCCGGCTCACCCGGGTTACGGAGCGCAGCAAGACGCCCGACAAAAACCGGCGCAACTGGTCGTCATCAAGATTCTGGATCAGACGGCCCTTATGGCCGATTGAAATGAATCCGTTTTCCTCCGATACGACCACCACGATCGCGTCGGTTTCATCGGACATGCCGGCCGCCGCCCGGTGGCGGGTGCCGACCATCCGGCTCAAATCCGCCTGCTGGGAGAGAGGAAAAGTGCATTTGGCCGCCACGATGCGGCCGCCCGAAATAATTACGCCGCCATCGTGCAGCGGCGTATGCGGATAAAAGATAGAGGCCAGCAGTTCCGGCGTCACCGCGCTGTCTGTTTTCACGCCGGTTTCCTGGATGGGGCGCGTGCCGATAGAACGCTCTATCGCAATGAGCGCCCCGATCCGGCGGTTGGCCAGCAGGTTGACGGCCTGCACAATCCGGTCAACCAGCGACGGTTCGGGCACAAAAGTGCCGAAAAAATGCCGCTTGCCCAACTCGGCCAGCGCATGGCGGATTTCAGGCTGGAAAATAATCAGCAGGGCCACGGCCAGATAAACCGATAATCTTTCCAGCAGCCAGGCCAGGGCCTCCAGACGGAAAAAACGCGTGGCCGCGTAAGAAATGATGAAAATCATGACAAGCCCGGCCATCATCGGCGCGCCGCGCGTGCCCTGCAGAAAATAAAACACGTAGTAAAAGGCCAGGGCCAGGCATATAATTTCCACCAACCCGTTAAAATCAGGAAATATGCCGGTCGTCAACATGTGCGGTTTTCCCCCGAACGGTTCAAGGCGTTTAAGACTTTCAGCACGTCGCGCGACTCTTTGACGTCGTGCACTCTCATTATATTCGCCCCTTTCAAAACGCAATAAGCCAGCGCGCCCAGACTGGCGGCCAGGCGCTCATTGACGGGCCGGCCGGTGATCCCGCCCAGAAAAGATTTGCGCGAGAGGCCCATAACAACCGGCCGGCCGCACGCGGTCATTTTTTCCATGCGCCCGATCAGTTCAATATTATGCCCGGCGGATTTGCCGAACCCGATGCCCGGATCAACGGCGATGCGCGCGGGCTCAATCCCTGCCGCCGATAAAACCCCGATGCGTTCTTTTAAATAGGCGAGAACCTCATCCGCAACGTTTTCGTACCGAGGATCATCCTGCATGTTGCGCGGTTCGCCCTTTTTATGCATAAGAATCAGGCCGGCCCCGTACCGGCGGACCGTTTCCGCCATGCCGCGGTCGTCCTCAAGCGCCGATATATCGTTAATAATATGCGCGCCGGCGCGCAGGGCCGCCTCGGCCACAACGCTTTTCCTGGTATCAACGGATATGAACACATCCTTTTCGGACCGCAACCGTTCAATAACCGGCAGGACGCGGCGCAACTCCATGTCCGTCCCAACGGGCAAAGCGCCCGGCCGCGAAGATTCCCCCCCTATATCAATAATATCCGCCCCTTCCGCGATCATTTGCGCCGCACGGGCCGCGGCCCTTTCCGGGTCGGCGTATCGCCCGCCATCCGAAAAAGAATCGGGGGTAACATTCAGAACCCCCATCAGCAAAACGCCGGATTCAAATCCTATTGTCCGCTCCCGGCATCGCCATATCGGCCCTGCTCCGTTCACCGTTTTCAACCTTCGCCGCGCGCCGGCTGGCTTTCCCCGGCATCAGATGTTTTCTGCGCCGCATCCGGAAGGGGGCTTGCGCCGGAGCCGGCTTCGTTCTTCGACTCCGGTTTCTCCCGCTCTTCTTCGGACAACACGCGCCCGTATTTGACGATATCCTCAACGTCCCGGCCGTCAAGAGTTTCGTTTTCAATCAAAAGTTTCGCAATCAGGTCAAGTTTGTCGCGGTTTCGCCGGAGAATTTCGCCGGCCTGCTGATGGGCTTCCATCAGGAGCCGGTTGACTTCCGCATCAATCCGGCGCGAGGTGTCTTCGCTGAAATCCTGATTGCGGGCTATTTCCCGCCCGAGAAACAGCAGTTCCTCCTGCGCCCCGAAAGTCTGCGGCCCGAGCTCGCCGCTCATGCCCCAGTTGCATACCATCAGTCTTGCCAGATGGGTGGCCTGTTTCAGGTCGTTGCCCGCGCCGGTGGTGATATCGCCTAAAACCAGCTCTTCCGCCGCGCGGCCGCCCATGAGGCCGGTCAGGGTCCCTTTCAGTTTCAGCAGGCTTTCCGTGTAGCGGTCTTTTTCAGGCAGCTGCATGGTCGCGCCGAGATAAGCCGTGCCGCGGGGAATAATCGTTATCTTGTGCAACGGCTCCTTTTTCTCCACCATTTGCAAAACAAGGGCGTGCCCCGACTCGTGATAAGCGGTCAGTTTTTTCTCCTCATCATCCAGCACATGACTGCGGCGCTCGCGCCCCCAGCGGACCTTGTCGCGCGCTTCCTCAAGGTCGCGATTGTCTATCGCTTTCTTCCCCTGCCGGGAGGCGAGCAAGGCCGCCTCGTTCAGCAGGTTGGCGAGGTCGGCCCCCGCAAAACCGGGCGTGCCGCGCGCCAGGCGCTTGAGATCGGCTTTCGGCGCCAGTGTGAATTTTTTCGCGTGGATTTTAAGAATGGCCTCGCGGCCTTCCATCACCGGCAAATCTATGACAATCTGCCGGTCAAAGCGCCCGGGGCGCAGCAGGGCCGGATCCAGCACGTCCGACCGATTGGTCGCGGCGATAATAATGACGCCGTCCCGGCTTTCAAAACCATCCATCTCCACAAGGAGTGCGTTCAAGGTCTGTTCGCGCTCGTCGTGTCCGCCGCCGATGCCGCTGAACCGGCTGCGGCCCACGGCGTCAATTTCGTCAATAAAAATTATGCAGGGCGCGTTTTTCTTGCCCTGTTCAAACATGTCGCGTACACGCGAAGCGCCGACGCCGACAAACATCTCCACGAAATCAGAGCCGCTGATGCTGAAAAAAGGCACGTCCGCCTGTCCGGCAATGGCTTTTGCCAGCAGGGTTTTTCCCGTGCCGGGCGGCCCCATCAGGAGAACGCCTTTGGGCATCTGCCCGCCGAGCGACTGGAACTTTTTCGGGTCCTTCAGAAATTCAACAATTTCCTCAACTTCTTCCTGGGCTTCGTCTATGCCCGCCACTTCCTTGAACGTTATTTTGTTGCGGTCGCGGGTCAGCAGCCGCGCGCGGCTTTTGCCGAAACTCAGCGCGCCGGAGCCGACCGCCCGCATCTGGCGCACGAAAAGAAAAT
>JAQUQV010000039.1 GCA_028715905.1 Kiritimatiellia bacterium | reverse complement strand
GGCGTGGTTTTGAGAGAGCATCAAGGATTTGGCGGAAGGGTTGCGTGTCTTTAACGGGAACTCGGGCGTAGCTTTGAGCGAAGCCCGATGCAAGCGTGGGGTGAATTTGGCTTCCGGCGGAGCCGGAATCGCCGCCGCCTTTTTCGAACCAAATTCGCACCACATGGGGAAGGAAGCATTAATAACATTGGGTTGCGGGCAGAGCCCGCTTTGGATAAAAAAGATATTGCATGTGTGGCCCGATCGTGCTACGGTAAAAGAAAAAAAGGGAAAGGGAGATGATATGAACAAAACAGCAACCGTTCGGGCAAGGATTCAACCCGGATTGAAGAACCATGCCGAAAACGTCTTTCGTCGTCTTGGGCTGAATGCGACCCAGGCTATAACGATATTCTATAAGCAGGTTGAACTGCGCGATGGTCTTCCTTTTAACTTGGCCATTCCCACATCAACAACCAACCGAACATTTGATGCCACGGATACCGGTCGCGATTTGATCATCTGCAAAAATGCAGACGATATGTTTGAAAAGCTGGGAATTTGATGTATACCCCGGTCTACACCCGTCAATTTGAGAAGGATCTGAAACTTGCCAAACGGCGCGGCAAGAATCTGGAAAAATTCAAGATTATTTCCAGAACTTTGCTTGCCGGCCAGCCTCTCGACCTTATTCATCGCGACCATCGTCTCGTTGGCAACTATATCGGCCGGCGCGACTGTCATATTGAGTCAGACTGGTTGTTGATCTACAAAATCGATAACAATCTGCTTATCTTTGAGCGGATGGGCACACACTCAGATTTATTCAAAAAATGAGATGTGGAGCAATCAGGGTCAGCCCTCGAAATAGAACTTTACAAGCGGCATAGACGATGGCAAGGCATTCGGCATGGCAAGACATTTATCCGAGCTACATAGGACAGCGCAAAGCATTCGACTTTGTCGAGTATGGCCCGCCTCAAGAAACACCCCCGCTCGCGCGGGGAAGACCGCTCATGCCACTCTTATCTGGGAGTCGGACTGCTATAATACTCAAAGGAAGATAACCGGATAAGTCGTTGTTCATTGTGTTTCCGGGCCAGCAATTCTGGGTCGGCAAGCCAGACTTGCAAAGCAATTTCCTCACGGGAGGACTTCTCGTCAAAGGCAAGGTTCAAGTTCTGTTCGGCAGCCCCGTCCTCCTGCCGTTGCTGGCCGTCTTCAGTTGCCATTTCGTCAATGGCATACAGGGAATCGTTCAGTGAATCAGGTAGTCCCTCGGGAGACATCAGAACGCCGGCGAGTGAATTGAAATATTCCTCGTCTTCAAGTTCCGGGGATGGAAGGATTACTTTCTCCTCTTCCAAATCTTTCTTAAACCTGGCGAAGAACTTTCCAAGAAAGTCGTAATACTAGTTTGGATGATTTCATTGAATGGAAATTCAATGATCCGATATTTCACTTCTTGATCGGCTGGTTTTGATAATGTTTCTATGGCTGTCACGTCTGAATCATTTCTGCCGGAAGACGATCCGGCCCTTGGTGAGATCGTAGGGGGAAATTTCAAGCGTGACCCGGTCGCCGACGGAAATCCTGATGAAATGCTTGCGCATCTTGCCGGATATATGGGCTAAAATTTCATTGCCGTTCTTGAGCTTGACCCGATACATGGTTGCCGGCAGAACTTTTACGACTACGCCGTCCAGGCGGAGCGCTTCTTCTTTTGCCTGATGCTCATTTTCTCTCATAATTATATGCCTTTTTGATTCCGCCCGGAATTATTGCCTGTCTGTCAAGCTTTTGGCAAGCTTTTTAACCGTCTTTTTCTGCAACGGATCGGAGCGCAGCGATTTTCGCCATGACCAATTCCGCGGCCTTCTGGTAAACGTCCTTCCCGGACCCCAGGCGTTGGAACTCTTCCGGCCCGAGGGGCCGGCCGTAACACACGGTGATTTTTGCGGGTTTGATCCATCCGGCCCCTTTCGGAAAAGCCGCAAAATTTCCGTCAATATAAACCGGGACCACGGGGACTTGCGCTTTCATAATCAGGAACCCGATGCCGGCTTTTGGCGGCTGTAATTTTCCGTCCGGCGACCGGGTGCCTTCGGGGAAAAGACAAAGCGCGCCGCCGTTTTCCAAAAGGGCGAGGGCCGTCTTGAAAGCCGCCAGGTCGCCGCGATTGCGGTCAATAAAAACCACGCCCACGCTGCGCGCCCACCATTGCCCCAGCGTGTTCTGAAACAGACTGTCCCGGGCCAGGAAACGAACATAACGGCGCGCGAGGGCGCATCCGGCGAGCGGCGGGTCAAGAAAGCTGGCGTGGTTTGAGGCAATAATTACTCCGCCTTCGGCGGGAACGTTCCCGGCGCCGATGGCCCGGTAGTGGTTCCATATTTTCAGCCCCAGCCAAAGGAAAAACCGGGAAAAGCCGTAAACCATGGGAATTTTTTCCATCGCAACTCTTTTTCCTCCGCCTTTCCCGGGCTTTCCGGCGCGGCGTTTCGTCCGCAACCAAAAACATTCTCGCGCAAATTAATTATTAAGGCGGCACCTGTATTTGATTGCCGCAGGAGCCGCAGCCCTATGCGGCGATTCCGGACGACAAAACATACATCGCCGAACAGGGGTTCGGCTCTATCTCGATTTTGCGCGTTTTTGCGGCAAGCGTTTGACGTTTTTAGCGGTTCTTGGCGTGGCGGTTTTTCCTTCCCCCGGCCGGGCCGTGGCGCGCAACGCTTTCTTTTCAGATTTTTTGGCTGTTTCCCAGTATTTATCCAGTTTTTTCAGGGGACAGCGAGTGATTTCAATCCGGTCGGCATGCGCCAGGCGTTCAACTTCCCGAAAGCGGCGGGAAAATTTGACAACGGCGTCCTGCAGGACCTCTTCGGCGCGCATTTTACGGAAGCGGCAGAGATTGACCACCGCGAAAAGGAGGTCGCCGACTTCAGTGCGGATTTGGCGCTCGTTGCCTCTGGCGAGGGCCTCGCGGACTTCTTCAAGCTCTTCTTCTATTTTTGCCATGACGCCGCGCGCGTCTTTCCAGTCAAAGCCGATGCGCGCCAGCCGCTGCTGGAATTGGTGGGCTTTATGCAGGGCCGGCAGATGGCGCGGAATTCCTTCTATTATTGAAGCTTGCTCCCCGTTCCGCGCGGTTTTTTCCCGGGCCTTTATTTTTTCCCAGTTGCGCAGAACCTCGCGCTGGTTCGCGGCGGAGAGGCTGCCGAAGACATGCGGATGCCGGCGGATTAACTTGGCGCAGACCGTCCGGACCACGTCGTTAAAATCAAACTGTTTTTTTTCCGCTCTGATTTGGGCCTGGAAAACCACCTGCAGGAGCAGGTCGCCCAGCTCTTCGGCGTGCCGGTCGGCATCGCCCGAGTCAATCGCGTCAATGACCTCGTAACATTCCTCAATCAGGTATTGTTTTAACGTCGCCAGGGTCTGTTTGCGGTCCCAGGGGCAGCCTTTTTTCGCGCGCAGCCTGGCCATGATGGCAATCAGGCGGTTGATGGAAGCTTTTGTCTTTTTCATTAACAAATCAGCGTCTTTTTCCGCACCTGATTTTCTGCGAGATGCGCATGGCACAGAATTCCGCCCCGCACATGGAACAGTGGTCCAGGGATGCCGTCGTCCGCCCGGTTATTTTCCGGAAACGCGCCCGGGCCTTTTTTCCGTCCAGGGCAAGCTGAAACTGCTTGTCCCAGTCAAACGCGAACCGCGCGCCGGTCATGGCGTCATCCCAGTCGCGGGCGTGTCGCAGACCGCGGGCGACGTCGGCGGCGTGCGCCGCGATCCGGAAAGCGATCAGGCCTTCGCGCACCTCTTCTTTGTTCGGCAGTCCCAGATGCTCGGCCGGGGTCACGTAGCAGAGCAGGGAGGCGCCGTAAGATGCCGCGGCGCAGGCGCCGATGCAGGCGGAAATATGGTCGTAGCCCGGAGCAACATCGGTAACCACCGGACCGAGCACGTAAAAAGGGGCGTCGCCGCAGACCTTCTGTTCCCTTTCAACGTTCATGCGGATCTGGTCAAAAGGCACATGGCCGGGGCCTTCAACCATCACCTGCACTCCGCGCCGGCGGCACTGGCGCACCAGCGCGCCGATCGTATCCAGCTCGGCAAACTGCGCCTTGTCGCTTGCATCGGCGAGACATCCGGGCCGCAGACCGTCGCCGAGCGAAACGGTAACGTCATGCGCCTTGCAGATTTCCAGCACTTCCGGCCAGCGGGCATAGAGAGGATTCTGGGCCTTATGCCGTTTCATCCAGGCGGCCAGGATTGCGCCGCCGCGGCTGACTATGCCGGCGCGCCTTTTCATCGCCAGCGGCACATATTCCTTCAACAGGCCGGCATGCAGGGTCATGAAGTCAACCCCCTGCCCGGCCTGTTCGGCAATCACTTCCATCAGGACTTCGGGGTCAAACGATTCAACCGCTCCGCCGGTCCGGCAAACCGCCTCGTAAATGGGGACGGTGCCGAAAGGAACCGGACAATTCGCCAGCATGCGCCGGCGCAGGCCGCTTAAATCCGGGCCGACGCTCAAATCCATCACGAAATCGGCGCCGGCTTCCAGGGCGGTTACCAGTTTGCGCAATTCGCGCGGCGAATCGGATTGTTCCGTTGAGAGGCCGATGTTGGCGTTGACCTTGGTGCGGAATGCGCGGCCGGCAATTTTCGGGCGCAGGTTTTTATGGCGCGGATTGGCCGGCAGAACCGCGCGTCCGCGCGCGATTTCAGCGCGGATTTTTTCAGGAGCTTGTTTTTCGTCCGCGGCAACCGCTTTCATAACCGGCGTGATGCGGCCGGCGCGCGCTTCATCCATCTGAGTATTCATCGGGAACGCTCTCGGAAACGGGCGGTGGAAAGCAGGGTGATGATGCCGTCCGGGCTCAGGCCGGAAATGTTTTCCTCCACCCGGTCGGCGCCGGTAAAATCCTGCCACTCCGTGAAACAATCGGGTACGGCGCAGCAGCGCATGCCGACCGCCAGGGCTGACTGGCAGGCCGTGGCGCCGTCAACCAGGGCAATGGCGCAGCGCGGGACCACCGCCATGGCTTTCAAAAGCGACAACCAGCTGTCGGGCGTGGGCAAATCATCGGCCTCCTTCTTCATAACATGCAGAAATGCGGTCTGATCAAGGCCGGCCCGCGCCATAAGCTGTTCGGCTTTTTCCCGCGCAAGGAAGGAAAGCAGGCCGGTTTTGGCGCCGGCGGCCGCCGTCTTTTTAAGCAGGGCAACAAGTTCCGGCGCCGGCCGGGTTGTGTCCGCGTTTAATGACGACTCAAATTCCCGCCGGATTTTATCGGCGATATTTTCCGGCGCCAATCCCTTTTTCCCCATGGCCGGCAAAAGCCCGCGCAGGCATTTTTCAATTTTCCGCGGCAGGCAGTAACGCGAAAAAAAAGTCTGGTCCAGCGCAAGCTGGTGTTCTTTCAAGACGCGGCAAAACGCTTCGTACATCAGCTGCCGGCCGCGGAACAGCATAAATTCAAGCTCAAGCACCAAGGCGATCGGCGGCGTCCGGCTTCCGTCATTGTTCTGGTCATCCGTTGTTTTGTTTGTCATAATTAATTCTCTTTCGCTGAAAAGTGAGTTCTGCACAATATATCCCGGCCATGATAAATACGTCAAGCAAATTGAGCGCGTGTTTTATGATTGAAAGATGAAAAGCAAAATAATATTTTTTTACCCCGGATGAGAACCTTAAAGCCGCAGGACGGCGTCTATATCCTGGTGTTGCTGCTTTTGCTGGCCGTTCCTTTCCTGCTCCGGCCGGCCAGGGAAACGCCGGGCGGTCGTTCCGCGCGGCTGGTGATCGTCAGCCCGCACAATGAGGCCGTGCAGTATGAATTTGAGCGCGCCTTCCGGCGCTGGCACCGCGAAAAATTTCACGGGGATGTCGTTTTTGACTGGCGCAATATCGGCGGCACGAGCGAAATCGCGCGTTACCTTGACAGTTCATTTTTGGCGGCCGGGCGGGCGGGCCTGGCCGGGATCGGGATAGACCTCTTTTTCGGCGGGGGACAATACGATCACGCGCTCCGGGCCGGAAAGGGACACAGCGTTCCCTGCGGGCTCCGCGAACGCCATCCCGAATGGCTCAACGGGGAAATCATCCCCTCCTGTTTCTCGGGCGAAGTTTTTTATGACCCCGGCGACCGCTGGTACGGCTGCTGCCTGAGCTCTTTCGGCATCTGTTACAACGAGGATTCCCTGGCTTACCGCGGATTGTCTCCGCCGCTGCAAAAATGGCGGGATTTGGCGGACTTCCGGCTGTTTGAACGCGTCGCCCTGGCCGATCCGACCAAAAGCGGCTCCATCAACAAGGCCTTTGAAATGCTTATTCAAGAACAGATTTCCGAACAGCTTGCCGCGCGCGGTCAAACCGCCGGCAATGCGCAAATTTCAGACCTGGCGGAGGGTTGGCGGCGCGCTTTTCTGCTGATTCGCCAGATCGGAGCCAATGCGCGGTATTTTACCGATTCGGCCGGCCAGGTGACAGTTGACGTGGCCCAGGGCAACGCCGCCGCCGGCATGTGCATTGATTTTTACGGCCGTTTTGAAAGCGAAACGGTTGAACGCAGCGAGGCCTCCTTTAGAATGAAATATGTTACCCCGGGCGGTGGTTCCTCGGTTTCGGTTGATCCGATCAGCCTGTTGCGCGGGGCGCCCAACCGCGTAACCGCGGAGCGTTTTATTGACTTCTGCCTGAGCACAGAGGGACAGCTTCTCTGGAACACGCGCGTTGGTTGTCCTGGAGGCCCGACGCGTTATGCCCTGCGCCGGCTTCCCATACGGCGCGATTTGTACGCGGCGCCGTACCTGGCCAGCATGTCTGATCCGGCGGCCCGGCCTTATCAGACTGCCGGCCGGTTTGAATACCGGAGCGGCTGGACCGGACCGCTTTTCGGCGTTATCAAGGCGCTGATCCGATCCATGTGCATTGACCCCCATGATGAACTGAAGCGGGCCTGGGAAACCATTAACCAGGCCGGCGGGCCCGCGGCCTGCCCGCGCGCCATGGCGGTTTTTGCGGCCCTACCCGAGGGCGCGGAATACGAGCGGGCCCTGGCAACCACCGCCGCGCAGTTGGCCGATAAGCTTGAAGAGGCCCGGCTGATGCGCGAATGGACGGTATTTTTCAGAAACCAATACCGCCGGGCCGCGTTTCTGGCAAAAGACGAAAGCAATCCGGAAGGGCGGCGCCGGTGAACTTTCGGCCGTCTGTGTTTTAAACCGTTCCATTTAAACATGATACACTTTTGCGTAGAAGTTTAAATAAGACCGGTGGATCGCCAGCCGGGAAAGTTTTGGATGGCGGCACTGCCGCCTTAGGACGGACAGGCCGGGTGATTTACGGAAAGTTATGAAAAAACATCAAGCTCTTGCCATTGCTTTGCTGGCGGCAGCGTTTTTTATTGTTTTCTTTTTCTGGCCTTTGGGATGGGTGCTCCGCGGCGCCGTTATTTTTGAGGGGCGTTTCACTCTTGAGATCCTGGGCGAGACCCTGCGCAATCCGATTTACGTGGAGGGATTGCTGAACAGCCTGTTGCTTGCGGCCGTAACCACTTGCCTTGTCATGGCCATCGGCCTGCCGCTGGCCGCGCTTTCGGCGCGCTGCGCTTTTGCCGGCAAACAGATATTCGGCTCTCTTATCCTGATTCCGCTGATTCTGCCGCCTTTTGTCGGCGCGATCGGCATCAGCCAGATTCTCGGCCAAAGCGGAATGTTGAACGCTTTTCTGGTAAAAATCGGTTTATGCGCCTGGCCGGATGCCTGCGACTGGCTGGGAAAAGGGCGTTTTTTTGCGGTGGCGCTGACGGAGGCCCTGCATCTTTATCCCATTTTTTACCTGAACGCGTTGAGCGCGCTGGCCAATGTTGATTCTTCAATGGAGGAAGCCGCCGCCAGCCTGGGGCTTTCCGCCTTCGGCCGGTTCCGCCGCATAACAATTCCGCTCATTGCGCCGGGCATGTTTGCCGGCGGGGCCATTGTTTTTATCTGGAGCTTTACCGAGCTCGGCACCCCCCTCGTCTTCAATTATAACCGCCTGACGGCCGTGCAGATTTTTAACGGCTTGAAGGATATCGGCGCAAATCCTCTGCCCTACGCGCTGGTGGCGGTCATGCTGGCGGTCGTGGCGCTCATTTACGGCGCGGGCAAACTGGCCTTCGGCCGCTATCAATACGCGGTCATTCAAAAGGGCGCGCCGGCAGGCGCGCTTGTGCCGCTGAAAGGCCTGGCGCGCATTGCCGCCGTCTTTCTCTTTGCATTCGTTTTCACGCTGGCCGTCCTGCCCCATCTCGGGGTGATCTTAACGAGCGTTGCGCTCGGCTGGTATCAGACAATCCTGCCTTTAAAATGGACCGCGGCGCATTATATCGGCGCGCTCGGGGATAATCTTATTGTTCCCAGCATTCGCAACAGTCTTTTTTATTCGTCAATGGCCGCGGCCATTGATGTGGCGCTCGGCTTCATGATTGCCGTCGTGGTGGAGCGGACAAAGCTGCGCTGGCGCTTTTTGCTGGATGCGGCCGCCATGCTGCCCCTGGCCGTGCCCGGCATTGTGGTGGCCTTCGGTTACATCGGCATGAGCCAGCCCGGCGCCTTGTTTGCGGCCATGAATCCCGCCAATAACCCGACCGTCCTGCTGATTATAGCCTACGCCGTCCGCCGGCTGCCTTACGTTGTGCGCGCGGCCGTCGCCGGCTTGCAGCAAACGCCGGCCGCCCTTGAAGAGGCGGCCGCCAGCGTCGGCAGTTCGCCGGCCCGCACAACCTGCAAAATAACGCTTCCCCTGATTGGCGCTAACCTTCTGGCCGGGGGCCTGCTGGCCTTCAGTTTCGCCATGCTGGAAGTTTCCGACTCGCTCATGCTGGCCCAGAAGCAGATGCATTATCCCATTACCAAGGCGCTTTACGAGTTGTTTCAAATGCTTGGCAACGGGCGTTACCTGGCTTCGGCCTTTGGCGTCTGGGCCATGGCGTTTTTATTCGTCGCCATTCTGGGCATAAACCGTCTCATCGGCCGCCGGCTCGGCAATATTTTCCGGATATGATTTGCCCCCCCAAAAAAAACAAAAAAACTGTTGACTTTTTTAAAAATTTTTATATCCTTATTAACTAATAGTATTTCCGGGTGTTTTTATGCAAACAAAATACGTTTTGCGCTCAGTCTGTTTTCTGTTGTGTCTTTTGCCGGTTTTGGCTTTTGCGAATGACTGGCAATGGCATGCCGCCGGCGCCGTCGGCAAATGGGGGCACAGCGCCTCGTATTCCGTTTACAGTTCGTCCGGCGTATCGGTCCCTTTTCCGTCCGTGACCAATCAGGAAGGCGTCAGCTACGGCGGGTTCATCTATCCCCATGACCGCCGGGTCATGCGCGTGCGGGATGATTTTGACGGCGACGGCAAGTCGGATTGCTGGTATTACCACCAGCCTTCCGCGGCCTGGTATGTTGTTTTTTCATCGGCAACGCAGAGTGTTTTCCATATCCAGCTCGGATTGGCGGATTCCGTGCCCATCCCCGAAGACTACGACGGCGACCTGATAACCGATCCGGCGATTTACCAGGAAAACACCGGAACATGGATTGCCTGGCTTTCCCTGTATAATTATGCCGCGATTTCACTGCCCGGCTTTGGCGGCGCTGGCATCAGCGCGATCCCGGCCGATTATGACGGCGACATGTTCGCCGACCCCGCCATTTACAATCGCAATTCCGGAGTTTGGACCGCCACGTTGTCAGCCAATGGATACCGCACGTTTTCCGGCGGCTTCGGCGGTCCGGGGTACACGGCCCTCATCGGTGATTTTGACATGGATGACTGCGCCGACCCCATGATTTACAATGAAACCGCGGGGGCGCTGGGCGTCGCCCTTTCGGGCAGCGGTTATCTGCCGGTTTCCGTCGCGCATGGCGGAAACGGCTTTACAATGCTTTCCGATGATTATGACGGCGACGGCTGCGCTGATTTTGCCGCGTATAAACGCGATAATGGATTATGGTATATCACCAATTACAAGTATGATCATATTGTCTGGGGAGATCGGTGGGGCGGCGGTCCGGGCTATCTGCCCATCATGGGCGATTATGACGGCGACGGGCTGGCGGATGTGTCCGTCTTTTACCGCGACCGGCACGATTCCATCTGGCATCTTGACGAGACAACGGCCGGCCCGACGATCGTGTCGGCGCGCGGCCACCGCGGCAGATAAAAAAAAGATTTACAATAAATATAAATGAGGGAGATATAGAAATGAAAAAAACGATGTTCCGGATTGCTCTTGCGTTGATGGCGGCGGCCTTTGTCCTGCCAGTTGTGGCGGAGGAAACCGGCCAGATCAATTACCAGGCGCGTTTGCTTGATGCCTACGGCCGGCGGCTGAATACCACCGTGGAGCTTTCGTTCAAGATTTATGACGCCGCCGCGGACGGCGCCCTGCTCTGGTCGGAAACCCATGCCGATGTCGTCGTGCAGGACGGCGTCTATTCAGTCGCGCTCGGCTCGCTGACCCCCATCCCGGCTTCGGTCTTTGAGAACAGGAGCGTTTATCTTGAGCTGGGCATCAACGGCGAAACCATGACGCCCCGCCAGCAGATTACCGCTTCCGCCGAAGCGCTCGTGGCGCGCACCGTGATGGGCTCCAATATTTTTGAAAACCAGGCCAGCGGAGACGTCGGTATCGGCACTATGACCCCGGCCGCCAAGCTGGATGTCAGCGGCACAATCCAGGCCGCCGGTTTTAAAATGCCGACCGGCGCCACCGACGGATATGTGCTGGTGTCCGACGCGGCCGGCGTGGGCACATGGCAGTCAATGTCCATTGTCCTTGACGAAAAAGATCCCATTCACACCAACTGGGTGCAAGTGGTTTTCACTCCGGCCATGGCGGGCATCGCCGCCTCCACCAACGATATGTGGGACGGGGCCGCCGGAATTAAGGCCCGCGTGCTGGCCGCCACTTACAGCGCCGCCACCGGCGCTCTCTGGGCCGCGGTTAACCAGCGCGTACTTATTGATGATTATGCCGCCGCCACCGGCGCCCTCTGGACCGCCGCCAACGCCCGCGTGCTCCGCGTCGGCGATATCATGACGGGCCCCTTGACAAACGAGGCCGGTTTCTTCGGCAACGGCGCCGGACTGACCAATATTTCCTCATCCGGTATTTCATTGACGGGTGTGGTTCACCGCACCGGCGATACCATGACCGGCGCACTGGTCATCAGCAATAATCTGACCGTCGCGCTTACGAATGACGCCGGCGAAACGAATTACATCGCCCTGGGCGGCGTGGCAATTTCCAACTGGAACCAGGTAACCGGCGGCGACCTGACCAACGAACTGGTGCAGTTGCAGACGGCCACCGGCGTGTTAAACACATCAGTCGGCACTCTGAATAATGACGTGGGATCAATCAGTAATCAGGTTGACCTGCATATTGAGCAGATCGGGGCAATCTCCAATGATCTTGACACGGCCGAAGGAAACATCACGAAACTGCAGGCCGACGTGGTTGTGGTCAGCAACGATCTTGACACGGCCGAAGGAAACATCACGAAACTGCAGGCCGACGTGGTTGTAGTCAGCAATGATCTTGACGCGGCCGAAGGAAATATCACCAAACTGCAGGCCGATATGGTCGTGGTTTCCAACCAAGCCGATGCCGCAAAGGGCATTGCCGACGGGCTGAATGCGCGCTCAAACGCCTGGGATAACGCCGTAATTAACCGGACCGGGACGGCGGGCGATGCGATTGCCGCCGCCAACGTTTATTGTTTTGCCCCGGACGGCAGCTGGAGCAACGCCAGCGCGTCCGTCGCCGCCACCGCCCAGGGTATGCTGGGGCTGGCGCTGGGAACAACCGTGGGAGAAGGGATGCTTTTAAACGGCCAATATGATGGCGCGTGGTCGTTTAACCCGGGAGACATTCTTTATCTCTCCACTACCGCCAATCAAATTACCGCCACCCGGCCGAGCGGGGCAAACGAGGTTGTCAGAATCGTCGGTTATGCCGTTGATGCCAATACGATTTATTTCAACCCGGACCGCACATACATTGAAGTAATCGGCGATTAAAGAACTTTCATCCGGACCCGCTAGGGCTCCCTGCCGGGGAATTTTTCCCTGTCGGGGAGCCTTCCTTTTTTGTCCCTTTTTGTTTTGTCAAGCCAAGCTTACGGCGCGCGCCGGCAACCGGTTTCACCACTTGCCGGGAACGGATTCGCGGCCACGTGTTGAACCGGCAAAGCGTACCGTGTTTGCTTGCGGCCGGCAAAACGCACCGCCTCGGAATAACCTGCTTGCCGGGCCCAGGCCATGGCGCAGGCAAACTCATAACCGACTTCGTCCGGGAGATGGGCGTCCGAACCGAAACAGACGGGAATATCCAGCGCTCTCGCCATGCCGAGCAGGAAAAGGGAGGGGTAAATTTCCCGGACCGGTTTGCGCAGACCGGAGGTGTTGATTTCAATCGCCATCCCCGCACCGGCGATTTTGTCCAGAGCCGGCCCGGCCATTTCTTTCAGGACCGGCTCGGACGGTAAAAATCCGAATTTTTTGGGAAGATCAAGGTGGCCGACAACGTCAAAAAGTTTTGTTTCCGCCAGGCGGCCGATTAATTTAAAATATTCGCGCCACGTGCCGGCGACGTCAACGTTGTCCCACACTTCGCGCTCGTCCGGATTGTCAAAACCCCAGTCATTAATAAAATGCACCGAGCCGAGCACGAGATCAAAGGGCCGGTGCGGCAGCCATTCCCGGAGGAAACGCTCGCAACCCTCGTAATAATCGGCTTCGGCGCCGAAGAGCACGCGGGTTTGCAGCCCGGTTGACGCGGGCCCGTTATTCCGGTCCGTTGAAACGGCGCGTATTTTTGCGCGGTACAATTCAAATTCAGCCATCCCCATCCGGTGCTGCTGGTCATAATTGTCCGGATTGGGAGCGTGGTCGGTAAAACATATTTCAGGGAGATTGGCTTGCCGGGCGGCGGCCAGGAATTCCGCCGGCTCGCCTTCGGCGTGCCTGCAGAAAGGAGTGTGAATATGATAATCGGGCAGCATTTTCGTATACCGCTCATCCCCTCTCAGTCGTCGCATTCGGAGAAGCTGATGAAGCGGACTTTATCGCGCGGATTTCTTTTGGCCCCTTTCCGCGCCAGCAATCGGGCCGCGTCGTAGTTGTTATGTTGTTCCGCCCAGGTCAGCGCCGTGCGCCCCTGGTAGTCGCGCGCGTCGGTGTCGGCCCCGTTTTTAACAAGGGCGTTGATGGCGTCAATATTGCCCCAGAAAGCGGCCCAGTGCAACGGCGTTAAGCCGCGGTCGTTGGTTTTCGTCTCAATATCGGCGCCGTAATCCAGCAATAAATCAATCATATCCGTCCGGCTGTATTGCGCGGCCAGGTGCAGGGGGGTCAGACCCCGGGAATCAAAAACATTAACCTGCGCCCCGCTGGCCAGCAGTAGCGCCGCCATGTCGGGATGTCCATGGAGCGCGGCCAGATGGAGCGGCGTCAGGCCGAGATGGTTGCGCGCATTGACGTCGGCGCCCTGCTCAATGAGGAGTCTGGCCGCCGCCGGGCGGTTCAATTCCGCCGCCAGATGAAGGGCTGAACAACCGCGGTTGTTTTCCGGAGCATTGAGGTTGATGCCGTTGACCACAATGCCGCCGGCGGCGTTAACTTCATTTTCCGCGGCGGCGCGCGGGGTCTCCCCGGCCCGGACGTTGCAATGAAGCAGACAAGAAAACAAAATAATTAAAATAGGTTTTTTATTCATATTTCAATCCTCCTCGCTGAAATATTTTTTTACTGCTTTATGCCTGGTCAATAAGCGAAATCCTTAACAAACTCGGTTTTGATCGGCAATGGTTTTGCCTGCCAGATATCGCGCGCGTATTCGCGGATCGTGCGGTCGCTGGAAAAAAAGCCCATCCTGGCGACGGTCAGAATTGATTTTCGCGTCCATATTTCCGGGCGGCTGAATGTTTCTGCGGCCTGTTTCTGCCGCTGGAGGTAAGGGCGATAATCAGCAAGGACAAAATAGCGGTCGCCGCCGCGCAGCAGGGATTCGTGCAGGTTGGCGAAGACCGAAGGCGACTCGGCGCACAATTCTTTATTGATGAGCGCATCAGCCGCCCTGCGCAGCTCCATATCCGTGTTATAAAAATCCAGGGGGTTGTAAACGGGGCGCAGTTGCGCCAGCTGCTCGGTCCGGTATCCGAAGATAAAAAGGTTTTCCAGCCCGACTTGTCCGGCGATTTCAATGTTGGCGCCGTCCCATGTTCCAATGGTCAAGGCGCCGTTCAGGGCCAGTTTCATATTGCCGGTGCCGGAGGCCTCCATGCCGGCGGTGGATATTTGTTCCGAGAGGTCGGCGGCCGGCACAATGAGTTCCGCCAGCGAAACATCATAGTCCGGCAAAAAGACGACTTTCAACCGGCCGTGCAGGTCGGGATCGTTGTTGATGCGCTCGCCAAGGGAGGTGATGAGTTTGATGATATGCTTGGCCGTCGTGTAGCTGGGAGCGGCCTTGGCGCCGAAAATGAAAGTGCGCGGAACGATACGCGTCTTAGGAGCGGCCTTGAGCTGTTGATAAAGGGTGATGATATGCAGGGCGTTCAGCAACTGGCGCTTGTATTCATGCAATCTTTTAATCTGGACGTCAAAGAGCGAGAGGGGATCAACTTGGATGCCGGTTGTCTTGTAAATATATTTGGCCAGTTTTATTTTGTTCTGAAACTTGACCTCGCGGAACGCCTTTTGGAACGCGGGATCGTCGGCCCGGGTTTCCAGGGGCTTCAACTGGTCCAGGTTTTTTATCCAGCCGTCGCCGATGGCCCCGGTGATGAGGCTTGCCAATCCCGGATTGCATGCCAGAAGCCAGCGCCTCTGGGTGATGCCGTTGGTTTTATTGTTGAATTTTTTCGGCCATATTCCCGCAAAATCGCGAAATACATTTGTTTTTATCAGGCGTGAATGGAGCGCGGAAACGCCGTTGACCGAATGGCTGCCGACAATCGCCAGGTTGGCCATGCGCGCCTGTTTCGGGTCGCTTTCTTCAATGAGCGACAGGCCGCGCAGCCGGTTCAAGTCGCCGGGATAACGCGCCGTCACCCGCTGGAGAAAGCGGCCGTTGATTTCATAGATAATCTGCAAATGGCGCGGCAGAACTTTTTCAAGGAGGGGAACCGGCCATTTTTCCAGCGCCTCCGGCATGATGGTATGGTTCGTGTAGGCAAAAGTGTTCACGGTCAGATCCCAGGCTTTTTCCCAGGGTATTTCAAGCTCGTCAACAAAGAACCGCATCAACTCAACGATTGCCAGGGCGGGGTGGGTGTCATTGAGCTGGATGGCGTTTCTTTTCGGAAACTCATCCCAGCGGTGCTTGTATTTTTTCTGAAAGCGCCGGATAATGTCGCGGACGGAACAGGCCACCAGAAAATATTCCTGAACAAGCCGCAGTTCCTTGCCCCGGTTGGTGTTGTCGGAAGGATATAAAACCTTGGTAACGGTTTCCGCCCAATTTTTCTCCTGCATGGCTTTGATGTAGTCGCCCCGGTTGAACACATCCAAACGGAAGTCTTCGCTGGCGCGCGAGCTCCAGAGCCGGAGAAAATTGACGGTATTGTTGTTGTAGCCGATCACGGGAATGTCATAAGGCAGACCTTCAAACATCTGCCAGTCGGTCCAGACCTGCTTTTCACCGCCTCCGTTTTTTTTCACTGTTTCCACCCGGCCGTAGACGAGGACCGGTATGGTGTATTCCGGCCGGACCATTTCCCACGGATAACCGAATTTCAACCAGTCGTCCGGGCGCTCCCTTTGCCAGCCGTTTTCTATTTCCTGGCGGAACATGCCGTGTTCGTAGCGGATGCCGTAACCGTAGGCCGGCAGTTCCATGGTGGCCATTGAATCCAGGAAACAGGCCGCCAGGCGGCCCAGGCCGCCGTTGCCCAGACCGGCATCCTCTTCGGTCCGGCAGAGGGCCTCAAAATCAATGCCCAGGTCTTCAATCGCCTTCCGGGCGGCGGCGCCGGCCTGCAACGCGATGATATTGTTGCACAAAAGCCGCCCCAGCAGAAATTCCATGGAAAGATAATAAACCCGCTTGACGTCGTGGTCGTAATAAGCCCCCTGGGTGGCGATCATCCGTTCAACGGCCAGGTCGCGGACAGCGCGGGCCACGCTTTCATACTTGTCAAACATGGTCGCCGAATTCCAGTTTTTGCAGCGGGTGTATTTAATGTGGTGCCGGATGCTGTTGAGGAGGCGTTCCTCGGTGATATCCTTTTTGAAAGCGTCCGGAAACGTTGTCTTTTTTCCAGTCATTGTTGCTCCGTTATGAAAAACTGAAAGGAAATCTACCATATTGTATTCCGGAAAACCATAAGTATTTTACGGGGGAGCAGAAGTAACGCGCGCGGGCAACACGGAAAAAACTGAAAAAAAAGCTTGCAATGCAAACAAAAAGGTTTATTCTTATCTGCAATTAATAAAAAAAGCGGCTGCTTTTATTTTTTTACATCCGATGAACAAACGTTTGTTCAATCCCGGCCGGAAGCGCAAGGCAACGCTGAAGGATGTGGCCGGACGCCTCGGCCTCTCCGTTTCGGTGGTTTCCAGAGCGCTCAGCCGCCGGCCGGACAAAAACGCCCGCGTGGCGCCGAATACCGTCCGGAAGATCGCCGCGGCCGCCAAAATCCTGAATTTTCACCCCAACCGGGCGGCCGAGTTCATCAAGCGCGGCGCCCTGCCGACCATCGGCGTGTTCGTGTCCGCCACGCCCAACCAGCTCATCGCGGATTTGCTTTTTGGAATCTCCGAAAGCGCGCAGGAAGAGGGTTTTCCCCTGCAAATTGACGGCGATTTTTCGGTGAAGGGATTCCGCCGGTTCATGCGGCATAATCTTGACCTGGCCCATTCGGGCGTCATTTCGTATCCCATGCTCATAACCCAGCCGCAAATTGCCCGCGAGGTGGAACGCTTCCGGATGGGCGGCGGCAAGATCGTCTTGTTGAATTGCGCGCTGGAAATTCCCGGCGTGCCGGTGGTGGCAATGGATGAACGCCTTGGCGGCCGCCTGGCCGCCGAACGACTGCTGGCGCGGCGTTGCAAAGCCTTTGCGGTGGCGGGTAAATTCAAGGAACGCGGCCCCGGTTTTGCGGAAAAGCTGGCCGAAGCGGGACGCTCGGCTGATTTTTTTTCAAAGGACGAGACCGGTTTGCGAAAATTGATAAAATTCTGCAAGGCATCCGCCCGGCCAGCGGGCATTTTCGCCGTTTATGACATATTGGCCCTTGCCGTAATTCGCCTGCTGCGCCAGGCGGGCTTGAATCCCGGCCATGATGTTCTGGTTGTGGGATATGACAACATGAAACTGGGCGAGGTAACGGATCCGCCGTTGACGACCATCCATCAGCCTTTCCGCGAGGAGGGTCGCCTGGCCGCCCGTAAATTGATCAACCTGATCTACGGGGTTGAGGAGAAATCAATCCTTCTCAGCCCCCGGTTGGTGGCGAGGGAATCCGGATGAGAATGTGGAATAAACAAAAAACAACCAAGGGAACAAAAATAACATGAAAAAAATGCAGTTTGGAGTCGTAGGCTGCGGGGCAATAGCCAAGGCGCATATTGAGGCGTTCAAGGAGCATGACGCTCAATGCGCCGGCGTCGCGGATAACAACCCGGAAGCGGCCAAAAAATTCGCCGCCGAACTGGGCGGCGCGCGGATTTGCAAGGATTACCGGGAACTGGTGGATGCGGTCAAGCCCGACCTGATCAGCATTTGCACCCCGCCCGTGGCGCACGAAGAAACGGCGGTTTATGCGCTTCAACAAGGCGTGCATGTCCTTTGTGAAAAACCGCTGGCGTATGACATCCAAGCGGCGCGGCGCGTGCGCGACGCCGCGGAAAAATCACGGGCATTGTTGATGCCGGCTTTTCGCCACCGCTTCATGTATGCCAATATCATGCTGCGCGATATTGCGGCTTCCGGAGAAATCGGCGATATAGTCTTGTTTAATAATATCTTTTGCGGGCCGTCTTTTGCCATGGAAACAAAATGGTTTACCAAAAAGGCTGTCGCCGGCGGCGGCTGCCTGCTGGATACCAACAGCCATTCGGTTGATCTTTTCAGATTCATCGTCGGCGAAATCGCGGAACAGCGGGCGCTCATGCACCGGCATTTTAAAACGACCGACGTTGAAGACGCCGGAGTGCTGGTGGTCAAATCCGACAAGGGCGCGCTGGGCGTCATGGCGTCTTCCTTTGTGGCCGGATCCGGCTCGGCCTTCATTGAAATCACCGGCACAAAGGGCAAAATGCGCTACGATTATACCGACCGCGAAAAGGTGCTGGTGCGTCTGGCCGGCGACAAGGATTGGACCGCCCGGCCCGTCAAGCAAAGCAACGGCTTTGCCGAGGAAATCAGCCATTTCCTCGGCGCCATTGAAGGCAAACACAAGTTATCATGCACGGTTGTTGACGGAGTGCGGGTGATGGAAGTGATTTGCGGAGTGTATTAAACAAAAAGGAGGAAAAGACCGATGAAAAAAATTGGATTCATAGATTATTTTCTGGACGAGTGGCATGCCAATAATTATCCGAAATGGATCAGGGAAAGTTCATTCAAGGATAAATTTGACGTTTGTTATGCCTGGGCGGAAAAGGACCAGGAGGCGGGGGGACAGACAAGCCGGCAGTGGTGCGCAACCCAGAAAGTGGAATTGACCGCCACAAAGGAAGAATTAACAGAGAAATCGGACTGCATTGTGGTTCTTTCCCCTAATAATCCCGAGCGTCATGAGGATTTGTGCCGCGATGTGCTTTCGTCCGGGAAACCGGTCTATGTTGACAAAACTTTCGCGCCCGATCTTAAAACCGCGGAAAAGCTGTTTGCCTGGGCGGAAAAATCCAAGACGCCGATGTTTTCCAGTTCCGCCCTGAGATTTGCGCAGGAAGTCGCGGATATCAAAACCAACAGGGAAATCAACGATATAAAATTCGTTGCCACCCGCGGGCCGGGCCGCTTTGCCATTTACAGCATTCACCAGGTGGAAATGATCGTCTCGCTGATGGGTCCCGGCGTAAAACGGCTGATGCATTGCGGCACAGAAAGCGTGCCGGTCATGCTCCTTGACTATGAGCATGGCCGCCGGGCCATGTTCAGCATGCTTCCCGAGCATCCTTTCCAGATTTCCGTCCAGCACGGCGAAGGCAAAGGGATAAATATTCCGGAAGTGAAAGGCGGCTTTTTCCAGAGTTTTATTGAGCGGATGCTGGGCTTCTTTGAAAATCGGGAGCCGGTCGTGCCGAAGGAAGAAACTCTGGCAATCATGGCGATTCTGGAAGCCGGACGGCGGGCGCTGAACGCAACCGATGAATGGACGGCTATTCCGAAATAAAAGCGGGAAGCTCACGCGGGCGCGCCGGGGCCGCGGTCTGCTCCGGCTTGCCGCCGCCGGTTCCAAAACGGCGACTGGCCCTCCGTAAGCCGAAGACCAGCCCGGAGGCGGCGCCAAATATCAAGCATTTCTTTTGCCGCGTAAGCGCGATGCATGAAGTCCGCCCTGAGCAATACCGCGCCCGCCCCGGTTAATTCGTTCAAATGCGCCGCCAGGCAAAAGGGCCGCCCGCTCAGCACCGTGTTCCGTCCATGACGGCTGACAATCCGGATTTGATCTCCGCGGGATGAAGCAAACCGCATTTCCCGGACATGATTTTCCGGAATCGCCACGCGGGTTTCGGAAACCATGAGCGGCGTGTCCTGATAAACAATGGCCGCGGCTGCGCCGGCAAATTCGGAGAGCAGCGCGCGCGCGTTTTCAAAATCGTCTTCCGGCGAGAGCGTAAAACCGTTTATACCCAGGGTTTTGAGCTGTAAAACCGCGGCCCTGTTCCGCGCGTACATCGGCCAATCGGCGGAAATATCCAGCCGCGTCCCGCCGTCGGCCAGGGAATGCAGGAACGACCAGGCGCCCAGATTGGATATTTGCCATTGGCGCCGGCCGGCGGCAAGAAAAGTCTTAACGGTTTTCACGAAAAAATCCATTTCCCACGACCGCATGACGGCCGGCAGGGCCAGACGCAAACGCGCCGGGCCAATTTTTTCCGACAAGACGGGCAACTGTTTGAAAAACTCAGGGAAAATATCGGGCGCGCATTCAACAATAACCTCGCCGATGGCGCGCCAGTCTTCAGAACCAAACGCGGCCAGCAAATGCGGCTGATCGGTCTTGATGTTCCACTGCAAATTGCCGCTTTCCGGCCGGGCCGCCCGGGCCGCTGTACGGTCGGCGTAAAATTCCGCTTTAATCTCATCGGCGTATTTTTGCGGCCCGGCATCAATTTCCAGTTCAAGCGCCCTGGAAATGCCGCGGCGGGCGGCATTGAGCAGGGAAATGGGGACAAATAAATTATGAGGATTATGAACAGCGAGCTTTCCGAGCTTGAGATGCGTGTTCCCGAGCTTTTGGAACGCCGCCTCAATAGCTCCTTCCACCTGCTTGATGTCCTTGGCCGGCTGGAAAAATCCCGCAATATGTTTCCGGGCTTTCACGCCGGCCGATGCCGCCGCCAAGTCCAGGCCGTTTTCTTCCACGCGCACCTCAAAATCTGCCGTTTGGCAGGGCCGGAAACAACCGGGCTTTGGCCGGGAAAAAACGTACTGTTGCTTAACTTTCTGCGATGAGGCGCTGTAAACAACCGCTCCCGGGGAAATGGGCGGATGACCGCGCGGAAGCCGGATTTCCACGCTGGCTCCGGCCGGCGCGGCAAAAACGCGTTTTGCGCATGCAGCAGCTGCGCAATGGATGTTTTTTACCGCAAAACCGAAAGGACGCGGCTGGCCCTCAATATCAATCTGCAGTCCGTCATGCAGTTCTATCGGAAGCGTTGTTTTGAACCGCAGAAAATGTCCGCCCGGATATTTTTTAATTTCTTGCACCCGGCCCGCCGGCGAACCACGATGCCCCTGGATTTTCGGGTCTGTTACCCCGCGGTTGTTGCGCGTTCTGAGGTATAAATCCGTCCAGGGCCGGCTGAAAATGGTTTGCAGGTCGGAGGCAAATTCGCGCGCTTCGGCGGGATGAAAACGGCCGTCAATAAGACGCCGGTAATAATTGACCGCGGCCGCGACATAAAGCGGGCTTTTCATCCGCCCTTCAATTTTCAAGGCGGTGACGCCGATTTGCCGCAGGGCGGCGATACAGTGCGGCAATGCCAGATCTTTCATGGAAAAAACGAAACCGCCGGCGCCGCGCGCCGGAATTGAATCCCGTTCCGGCCTGGCCGGCCGGAACCATTCCCGGCAGGGATAGGCGCAGCGGCCGCGGTTGCCGCTGCGGCCGTAAAGGTGCGAGGAAAACAGGCATAATCCGCTGTAGGAATAACAAAGCGCGCCGTGAACAAAGACTTCCGTCTCAATTTTTGATTTCGCGGCAATTGCGCCGATCTCGCCCAGGGTCAATTCGCGGGCCAGAGTAACCCGCGTCATGCCGATTTGGCGCGCGGTTTCCGCCCCGTGAATGTTATGAATCGCCATCTGGGTGCTGGCATGCGCCTTGAGCCGGGGGAAATAGCGGCGCAGAATGTTTAATACGCCGAAATCCTGAACAATGACGGCGTCAACGCCCGCCGCGGCAATGGCGGCCAGCAGGTCAATCAGGGCGTCCAACTCGTTCTGCAAAACGAGCGTATTGACGGCCGCATATATTTTGCGCCGTTTTTTCAATGAATGCGCGTAGCCGACTATCTCGGCCAGCTCATCAATTGAAAAATTTTCAGCGGCGGCGCGCGCCGAGAAGCTGGCAAGGCCGAGATAAACCGCGTCTGCCCCGTAATGCAGGGCCGCATAACCGGCGGCGATATTGCCGGCCGGCGCCAACAGTTCAATTGGTCCGTTTTCGGTTTTCCCTGATGTTGTAGCATCCATTGCGGGCCGGTCAGAGATTACGCCGCGGCGCGGGAGGCGGGAGCGGGCGAAGGGAATCGAACCCTCACCACCAGCTTGGAAGGCTGGAGCTCTACCATTGAGCTACACCCGCAAATAATGCAAAAATACGATGACCCTGAAAAAACGCGCGTCTGTGCGAGCGAGC
>JAQUQV010000038.1:8590-22712 GCA_028715905.1 Kiritimatiellia bacterium | reverse complement strand
GTTTGTTCCATCTGCGCCAGAGAGACTTCTTCCTTTTTATAACTTTCCTTATAGCGGTAACAGCGCTCGCTTCCGTAGACATGCGCCTGGAAGTGTTCCTCCATCGCGCGGTAACGGCCGGCTTCTTCGGGAAGAATCCGGCAATGACCGAGCAATTCTTCAAAGGGAATCCATTTTTCAATGCCGATTTCGGAATACTTGACACAGTGAAAATAAAACAAACTCCTGTAAATGATGAACGCCAGCGGCACGCCGCCCTCAAAGACCCATTCGTTGTCAATCAGGAAACGCGAATTCCCGGAAATTATTATGTTTTCAAAAACCGCGTCAATTACCGCCAGGGGCAGCCATTCTTTCCCGTTATCAGGATAATCAGCGGCGTTGATGCCGAAAACCGCGCTGATTTGCGCGTTTATATCCGGCCGCGCCGCAACCCGGAAAGATTTTTTAAGGAGCGCGCAATAATCATCTATAATTCTCAAAAAACCGGCCCGGTCTCCGGCGCGGAAGGAGTTGAAAAGGGCCTGGTCAAAACTCACTCCGGAAATATACTGAAAAACGATTGACGAATCATCAAAACCGATCAGCCGGGGAAGCTCCAGACCGCCGGCATTCAGGCGACCTTTAACCAGTTCATAGCCGGAACGGACGGCCCGGATATGGGCGGCGGCCGCGGGGGTGAGCGCCTTTTTCACGACGGTTTTAGCGCCGTTTAATTCCCCGATTGAAGTCTCAATTTGAAAAGGCGGCCGGCGGTGGCGGTTATATCTGGCATAGATAACATTCATATTTGCCGCAATAAATTCAACCGTTTTGAATAAACACAAAATACGACAAGGGCTGTTTTTGTTCAAGACATAAATGGCGGGCCGGAATCCGCATCCTGACCCGCCGGGGCAATCTCAAATATCCGGCGGCCGCGGGGTATACTTTTCTCGGAATGTAAAGGAACTTACGCCGGTGAATCCGGCGGTTTTAGCGATACGCGGACGGCATACGGCGGCGCGGAAAATTATGTAATTCTGTATTTGACTTTTGAAAAATAAATGGCATAAAGAGCGTCCATGGGACAACAACTACATATAAGATATAAACGCCAACGCCGGAAAAAATGGATTGCACGCAAGAAAAAGACGGAAAAGACCGGGGTCAAACCGGCCGCGCCCAAAACTACTCCGTCCGCGGCGCCCGCGCAAAGCGCCGCTAAACCGGCCGAGCCGGCCGGCGCTTGAAGAACCGGCAACTTTCAAACTTCCGCATTGAGCGGCCCGCGGCCTTTCTTTTCAGATTCCGGGCATTCAATGTTTACCACATTATTCCTTTACAGCAGCCGCCCCTGTTGATCGGCCGGCACGGCCAGGCCAAGGCGCTGATAGCATAGTTCCGTTGCCTGGCGGCCCTGGGGGGTGCGTTTCAAATACCCCTCCTGGATAAGGTACGGCTCATATACTTCTTCTATCGTATCCGGCTCCTCGCTCACCGATACGGCCAGCGAATTCAACCCGACCGGCCCTCCGGCGAATTTATGCACAATGGCCGAAAGGATGCGTTTGTCCATGTCGTCCAGCCCGTATTTGTCAATATCCAGCATTTCCAATGCCCGGTCGGCCACCGCTCGCACAATCTTATTGTCGGCCTTCACCTGGGCGTAATCGCGCACCCGGCGCAGCAGATTGTTGGCGATGCGCGGCGTGCCGCGCGCCCGGCCGGCGATTTCGGCGACGCCGTCTTTGTCAACCGCCACATTGAGAATACGGGCCGACCTTTCCAGAATCAGCCTCAAATCGTCGGCATGGTAATAATCAAGACGGGAATTCAGGCCGAACCTGGAACGCAGCGGCGAGGAGAGAAGCCCGCTGCGCGTCGTGGCGCCGACGAGCGTGAAACGCGGCAGCGAGAGCCGCACGGAGCGGGCATTCGGCCCCTGGTCAATCATGATATCAATGACAAATTCCTCCATGGCGGAATAAAGGTATTCCTCAACCGATTTCTGCATGCGGTGAATTTCGTCAATAAAAATGACGTCGCCCTGCTCCACGCTCGTCAGAAGCCCGGCCAAATCGGCCGGCTTGTCAACGATCGGCCCGGAAGTGGCCTTGATGTTGACGCCCATGGCGTCGGCCAGAATATAAGCCAGCGTGGTCTTGCCCAGCCCCGGCGGGCCCGAGAGAAGGACATGGTCCAGAACGTCTTTCCGGCCCAGCGCGGCTTGCACCGCAAGCTCAAGGCGCTCCTTGACTTTTGCCTGGCCGACAAAATCATTGAATTTGCGGGGACGCAGCCCTTGTTCAAATTCGGCGTCACGCCGGTTTAACTCGGCTGAATGTTTTTCTTTCATAATCAATTGATAATCTCTAGCACTTTCCCGGCCGGAATTCAAGCCCCGGCGTCATTTAAAAAAGAAGACGCCGTGACAATCCGGATTTGCGGCCATATTGACAAACCGCCAAGCTTCATTTAGCATATTTAAAAACCGCTTTTCCCGCCGCTAAACAGAGCGGAAACATTTGGTTTGCCTTCATGAAATTCCGGAAAACATTTGTTTTATTATCCGCGCTCATCGTCCTTGCGGCCGTGTTCCGAATCGGCTTTTTCATTTTCGGACTGCGCCACGTGCCGATTTCCACGGACGAAGCCTGGCCGGCCCTGATGGGAATGCACGTGCTCAAGGGGGAATTCCCGGTTTTTTACTGGGGGCAAAATTACATGGGAAGCCACCAGGCTTTTTTTGACGCCCTGATTTTCGCCGTTTGCGGCGTTAATACTTTCGCGGCGCGCCTCTATCCCCTCTTTTTTTCTTTTTTGTTCCTGGCCGCATCGGGCATGCTTGCGCGGCGTCTCTACGGCCGCGAAACGGCCCTGACCACACTGGCCATATTGGTTGTGCCGCCCGCTTATCTCAGCATGGCCGGGGCATTGAGCGTGCCGCCGGAATATCTGCCGCTGACCGCGCTGGGCAGCTGCGCGCTGGTTCTGCTGGCCGGCATCGCGCTGAAAAAATCCCCGACAATCAGCCGGGACGAAACGCCGGTCTTCCTCCTGCTCGGCCTGCTGCTGGGCTGCATTTTCTGGCTGCACCTGGTTTCCATCAGTTACATTGCCGTGGCGCTGCTTTTTGTTTTCCTGCGCGATAAACTCTTTTTCCTGCGGCCGGCCGTCTGGATTTCCATTGCGGCTTTTTTTATCGGCAGTTTTCCGTTCTGGCAATTCAATTGCGCCCATGGCTTTATCACCTTCAGCGACATGGGCGGCACCGGCGACTGGCAGTCCGCCTGGCAGCTGCTGAAAGCGCTTTTCGGCGTAACGCTCCACTTCATAACCGGAATAAAAATCATGCTTTACGGCGACAGTTGTCATTTCACCGCCCTGCCGGTTTGGCTGGCGGTTGCGCTCGGCCTGATAATATGCTTCCTGCTCCTGACCGTTCTTCTCACGCGCTGGCGCGGCATGCGGCTCTGGTTGAAGTGGCTGCCGAACGGAGCCGACGGCACCGCCATCTTGCTGGCGCTGGCGCTGGCGGTCGGATTTTTATTCTGCCGGAGCGAGCGTTCGGCCTGGCATAATACGCGCTTCCTTCTGCCGGTTATGTCGGCCATGCCGGTTCTGCTGGCGGCCGGCCTGGAACGCCTAAGGCAATGGAACCGGCATGTATTTTTGTTCTTACTGGCGATTATCATCGGCGCGCAGGCCTGGGGAAATATTCTGCTCTATCGCGCCTGGCGCGACCCGGAAACGGTCGCCAAAAAGCTGGAACTGCCGGATACATCCGCCCTGCGCCGTTTTCTGCGCGAGCACGGGATTTTTCACGCTTACGCGCATTACTGGATTTCCTACCGCATAACCTTTGAATCGCGCGAACAGATCGTCTGCGCCGAGCCTTTCAACGAACGTTTCCCCGGCCGCAAAACGCAATATCTGGATGAGGTCCATGCCGCCGCGAACATTGCTTTTATCACCCACCCCACCCTTAATTTTGTCGGTGATTTTGAAAAACATCTTGCCGCCATCGGCGGGACATACCACCAGCAGAAGACCGGAGATTTTACCGTTTATTATGATTTTCTGCCGCCATACGGGCGGTTAAAACTGCGCGAGATTGACCGCGCCCCCTGGCAATTCTCATCCGGACAATATCCGGAAAACCTGGACCGGATGGCGGACGGCAAACTTTACACAAGCTGGACAACCGGCGCGCCGCAGAAAAACGGCGACCAGATTATGATAGACCTGGGGCGGGAAGAAAAAATATGCAAAGTCCGCTTTGACCTGGCCGGAGTGGAATGCGACGCGCCCAACGGCTACCGCCTGGAAATCTCGCGCGACGGAACGGGCTGGCGACAGGTTTATGAATCGGGGCCGGTGGCCGCCGGGTTTTACTGGGAAAACGGCCAGCCATGGATGCACGTCGGCAATGATTTTTACACCGCCGTTTTTGCGCCGCTTAAAGCGCGTTATCTCCGCCTGACTTTGACCGCCGGTCAGCGCCGTTTCTGGTGGTCAATCGCTGAACTGCGCGTTTTCGGGCCAGAAGAAAAATAGCACCCTGCGGAAAACCGCAGGACATACGCTGGATTTATATTTTTAATTCCACCTTTCCGCCATGCTCCGGCGGCGGGATGCGGGGCGTAAAGAAACGGCGGAGCGGGACCAGATCGTAAAACAAAAGTCCGGCGCAGACCAGAAAAGCAATCCAGAGAAGCGCCATGAGCTTTTTTTCGGAAAAAAGATTTTCGGGATGCTGGGCGGCGCTGTGCGGCCGGAACCCGATGTGCAGGTAATAGGCCATGCAGGCGGCCACCAGCGGCGTCGCCAGCACCAGTTCAATGCGGTAACGGATAATAAAAATACCGGCGGTCATTCCGAAGAAAGCGGCGTAAAAAATAATGCTTACCAGCAGACGCTCGTCGGTATACCAGCCAAAGGAGCGGCGATAGACCGAGGCCACCCGCTGGTCGCCCAGATCGCGGAATTCCGCCAGCCGTTTAATCGCCATCAGGAAGGCGCCGAACATCCAGTAGGCGAGGAACATTGAAAGCGGCGGGGGCGTGAGCAAACCCGCCGCAAACCAGCCGAGCGCCAGCCGGATGGGGTTGTTAACCGCCTCGCTGAGAACATCCACATACGGCGAATCTTTGAGACGCACGGGCGGCACATTATAAACAAGCCCCATGACCCAAAGCAAGAGACCCGAAAAACCAAAGGGGATATTGATCATAAACGCCAGGCTTATGCCGGCCGCCGCCAGCGCCAGCCAGAGGCAATAGGCCGGTGCGACCCTGGCCTGGCCGGAGGGAATCGGCCGCAAACGCTTGAACGGATGAAAGCTGTCGGAGGGGGCGTCCAAAATTTCATTGAGGACGTAATTGCTGGAGGCAATCAGGCAGGCACAAACGAAACCGGCGGCAATAGCGGCCGCGTTTTTCCACGCCGCCAGTTCCGGCGCAAAATAAAAAGCCAGCAAAACCCCCGGCACAATAAAAACGTTTTTAAGCCAGTGGTCCGGACGGGCGATGCGGATGTAAGGCAGAATGTTCATGCGACGGCAATTTAAAGCAAGCGGTAAGAATTGTCAAAACAAGTTTGCAGATTGTCACAACAGGCCGTCCGCCCCCGGCTGCCCGTCCCGCAGCGATTTCCCTTCCGTCGCCGCCGGAAAAAGAACCGAACGCAAAAGCCGCATTTTCGCCAGGCGGAAGGCGACGGCGGCGGCCACGCAGCCAAAGCCGTAGGTTACACTGCGCCGGAAATTTATTGAAGAAGCTTCCTTGAAATATTTTGTCGGGCAGCTGATTTCCGCGATTTGGACCCCCAGCCAGATAATCTGGGCCACGATCTGATTATCAAACACAAAATCGTCCGAGTTGCGCTCCAGGGGCAGGCTCTGCAGCAGACGGCGGGAAAAGGCGCGGTAGCCGGTATGATATTCGGAAAGTTTCGCGCCCATGAGCAGGTTTGAAAAAAAGGTCAGGGCGCGGTTGGAAAAATATTTCCAAAGCGGCATGCCGCCCCTGAGAGCGTACCCGCCCAGGATGCGCGAACCCAGCACGCAATCATATAAACCGTTGCCGATGAGCGCCACCATGGCCGGGATAAGCTTCGGCGTGTACTGGTAATCCGGATGGATCATGATCACGATATCGGCGCCGGACGCCAGGGCCAGGCGGTAACAGGTTTTCTGGTTGGCGCCGTAACCGCGGTTTTCATGGTGGACGTGCACCTTGACCCGCGGCAGGGTCCTGGCCATCCCGGCGGTGCGGTCATGGCTGGCATCGTCCACCAGAATGATTTCATCAACCTCGCTCTGCTCCGTAACCTCGTGGTAAGTCCGGAGAAGTGTTTTTTCGGCATTGTAAGCCGGCATGACCACGATCACTTTCTGATCCTTGAACATGATTGACTTCCTGATATCCGCGGTTACAGTTTTCCAACAGTCATTTCGTTGGCGCATTATGCGCCGGCCCGCCCGGAAAGGCGAGCAAAATATGAAGATGCGACTTTTAAAATCGCCCCTTGTCGCCGTTGCCTTGCTGGTCATGGCCGCCGCGGTTTTGCGCCTGGCCTTTTTCGGCATAAGCGTCATCCATGTCCCGGAATCTTCAGATGAAAGCCTTTCGCTCCTCCAGGCGAAGATGATTGTGGAAGACAGACATACCCCCCTGCTGGTCATGGCGAATCCCTACCAGTTCCCGGTTGAATCATATCTGCATGCCCCCCTTGTTAAACTGCTCCCCCGCAACGCCTTCGGCGCGCGCGTCCTGCCTTTTATCCTAAGCCTGGCCACCACGGCCGTGTTCATCGCCGCCTTGTTTTTGATCGCGCCGCTGAAAACCAACTGGCCGGCCCTGCTGCTCCTGCTCTTCCCCTCCGCCTATGTTTTCATGCTGAACTCGGCCTATTTTATCCCCCAACACAGTTCTTTTGCGCTGCTCTGCGCTTGCGCCCTTTATTTCGCTTTCCGCATGCGCCAAGCAGTTCCGCCGCTGAGCGCCTTCCTCGCCGGGTTGTGCGCCGGACTGGCTTTCAGCAATCACATGCTTGCCATGCCTCTCCTGGCGCTTCTTGGCGCCTATGCCGTTTTGGGGCCGAATTTTTCCCTTCAAAGACGCGTCATTCCCGCTTTTGCCGCCGGCGTTCTTCTCGGACTGGCTCCGTATATTCTGGCCGTATGGCTTATTCCCGGCTCTTACGGGGCGGTATCGGGAACTATCCCGTTAAGCGAAGCGCTGCGCCGGCTCTGGGGCGCAACCCTCAACGGCGCCCTGGCCGGCGTGATGGGGATCACCCCCTGTTTTTTTCCGGACAACCGCAACACCCTGGAGCTCATCCCCGGCTTTGCCAAATTCTTTGCCGTCCTCTGGGTTTTAATCATGCTGGCCGCAACCGCGCTCAGAACGGAGCGGTTTTTCCGCCGCCTTGCCGAAACGGGGCGGATGACTTTTGAGGCCAATGATGTCCTTACCGGACTGGCCTGGCTTGCCCTCATTGCTTTCCTGTTCAGCGCGCGTTCCCTCTCGCACACTTACCGCTATCTTCTGCCGGCGGCCTGGGTTTTCCCTTTCACGCTCAGTTATCTCTACGCCCGCTCTCCGCAAACGGGGCGCGTCATCACCGGGGCGCTCGCCGTGTTTCTGGCCGGCTTCAACCTGATTGCCTCGCTGGCGCTCATGCGGGAATGGACAAAGCCAAGTTTTGCCGAAAAGGAAGCCGCGCTTTTTGACCTGAAACCGGCGATTGCCTTCCTGAAAGAAAACGGCATTCAACACGCTTACGCCAGTTACTGGCTGGCCTACCGCCTGACGTATGAAACCGGCGGGGATATTCTCTGCAGTCAGCCGATCAACGAGCGTTTCCCGGGTTGGCCCATGCCTTACAAGCAAACAGTTGACGCCTCCCCCGACGCCGTTTTCATCACGGCCCCGAAAACAAAATTTGACCCGCGGCTCTTTGAAAAAGACCTCGCCGCGATGGCCGTCGCCTTTCGCAAGGAACAGTGCGGCAAAATAACGGTTTACACCGGTTTCCAGCGGCAACATCCTTTTTCCGGCATTCCCGTTCCGCGCAAGAACCTGCGCATAACGGCCAGCCACAACCAAGCCGCGGCGGCCCTGCTTGCCGACGACAATCCGGCCGCCTTCTGGCAAATCACAAATACCGCGTTGCAGGATTTGTGGGTCCAAATTGATCTGCCCCGGCCGGAAAGAATCAACCGCCTCGCGATCAAACACACGGGTTTTCCGCGGAGTTTCGTCGGCCTGCGCGGAATTTCGGCCCGGACCGAAACGGGATGGGCCGACGCAGTTACAGGCAGCCTGCCGCAAGCCGCCAATCGTTTTGAATACTGCAACAACCACCCGGTTTATTCCGAAGATACCCTCACGCTTGATTTTCCGCCGTTCAAAACAGGCGCCCTGCGGCTCAGCCTGCACGCCCCCACGGAGCGGTCCAAGCGCGCGATCGGCGGAATACGGCTCTATCGCGAACCGTAAGACGGCGAGCCGGCATTCAGCAATTTTCCGGCGCAAGCCCGCTGCAGGCGGCGGGCATTGAGCAAAAAAATAATTCGCTGGACTGGCCCGCGGGTTTGCCGCAATATCGGTTTATGGAAAAGCGTGTCGGCCAAAAGACCGCCATCATCATAAACGAAAGCCGGGAAATTACCGCCAAGTCCGGCATTTCCCTCCTGCAGGCGCTGAAAGACGCGGACATTTTTGTCCCCTCCGCCTGCGGCGGCAGGGGCATATGCGGCCTCTGCCGCGTGCAGGTTACGGAAGGCGCTCCGGCGGATTTTACCACCGCCGAACGGACACAGATCAGCGCCGAAGAACAGCAAAACAACGTCCGGCTGGCCTGCCAGATCATGCTTTATCAGGCCGGCGGCAAAACAGACCGCAAGCTGCGTGTTTCCATTCCGGAAGCGTTTCTCTCCGCGCGGCCTTACACCGCGGTTGTTTCGGAATTGCGAGACTTGACCCGTGACATCCGGGAAGTGCGCCTCGCGCTCTCGCGGCCGGCGTCCATTTCCTTCAAAAGCGGCCAATACATACAAATGCGCATTCCGCCGTACGCGGGAAACAAAAAAACGGTTTACCGCGCCTATTCAATCGCCTCGCCGCCCTCGCAAAACAAGAGCCTTGAGCTCGTAATCCGGCGCATCCCCCGCGGCATCGGCACAACCTACGTTTTTGAACATTTAAAAAAAGGCAACCGCGTGGTTTTCAGCGGCCCGCACGGCGATTTTTTCCTGCGCGCAACCGGCCGCGAAATTGTCATGATCGCGGGCGGGGCGGGTATGGCGCCGATGAAATCCATCCTGGCCGACATGCGCGAGAAGAAAATCAACCGCCGATCCCGCTATTTTTTCGGCGTGCGCTCCCCCGCCGACGTCTTTTACGCCGGCCCGATGCGCGAACTTGAGACGGCCCTGCCGGATTTCAAATTTATTCCTTCCGCCGCGAACGCGCCGGCCGGAAAAAAATGGGAAGGCGCGGTTGGCCTGGTGACCGAGACGCTGGCGCGCGAACTGCAGGAAAATTTTGCCGGGGAAGTTTATCTCTGCGGCAGCCCCGCCATGATTGAAGCCTGCCTGAAAATATTGCGGCAGAAAAAAATTCCCGCCGAAAACATTTTTTATGATAAATTCAGTTGACGTCTTAATTCAGCCGCAACTTCTAAAGCCGCGCCGGACGGCGAAAGGATAAAAAATGAAAAACAAGGTGGAAAGGCACAAGCGCCTGGCCGTGAAACCGGGCATAACCGATATGGATGGCTTCATGGGCACGGACAAGCGGCCGCCGGCCGAAATAATCCGCGCCGATGATGAAACCGCGCGAAAAAACGGTTTTACCCACAAGGCCGTGGCCGAACGCATGGCTTTCTTCCAGGAAGCCGGAAAAGAAGGACTGGGCGAAATCGTGGCGGTAAAACCGCATTTCGAGGTTTCCTGTGAAATCGCGCGCGGACTGCTCCCCTGCCCATTCGGCGAGCCGGGGCTCCACCGGAAAACAATCGTCATGGTGCGCAACACGCGCATCCGGAAAGAAATCATTTTTTCCGACTTGAACATCCATCTTATCGCCGCACACGGTTTTTACGAGGGGAAAGGCTCGCCGTTCCGGCTGGAACCGGACGCGCTGGCGGAAATCCTGGAAGCGGGCGTTTGACAAAAATTCCCGCCCGCGTCCGCGTCATGCCCGGATTTGCAACACGCGCGCCCGTTTCAACGCAAAACGCCGGTTTTTTCCGGATTGACCGGCGCTTTTGACTGCGCTATGCTTTTTATCTTTGCAACCGGCAGGTCACGAAAATAAAATGCAAAACCGTAAATGCGTCATTCTGATCGGCGACGGCATGGGCGACTATCCGCAGGCGGAGCTTTCCGGCAAAACCCCCCTGCAGAGCGCCCTCATCCCCAACATGCGCGCCATTGCCGCCGCCGGGGAAGCGCGCCTGGTAACGACCGTGCCGCAAGGCATGCCGGCCGGAAGCGACGTGGCCAATTTGTGCATCATGGGATTTGACCCGAAAAAGTATTACACGGGGCGCGCGCCGATTGAAGCCGCCGGCGCCGGCATTGAACTGGCCGAAGGCGACGTGGCCTTCCGCTGCAACCTGATCACCGTTGAAAACGAATTGATCACGGACCATTCCGCGGGACACATTTCCACGGAAGAGGCGCGGCCGTTGATTGAACTCATTCAAAACCGGCTCGGCAACGACGGCAAACGGTTTTTCACCGGCAAGAGTTACCGCCATCTCCTGGTCTGGAAGAACGGCCCGCACGACGGACTTGTAACCACGCCGCCCCACGACGTCCTCGGCCAACCGGCCGCAAAAAACGCGCCCCGCGGACCGCGGGCGGAGGAAGTTCTGCGGCTGATGGAGGAATCAAAAAAAATAATCGGAAATCGCGCCGCGAATGAAGCGCGGAAAAAAGCCGGCCAAAACACTGCCACCCAAATCTGGCTCTGGGGCCAGGGCAGGAGCTGCGTCTTGCCTTCCTACCGCAAGCTTTTCGGCTTGACCGGGGGCGTGGTAACGGCGGTTGACCTGGTGCGCGGCATCGGCCGGCTGGCCGGCCTGGAGGCCGGCATCGTGCAAGGGGCCACCGGCTTCATTGACACCGATTACGCCGCCAAGGTCCGGGCCGCCCTGGTTATACTTGAAAAACATGATTTTGTTTTTGTGCACGTGGAAGCGCCGGACGAATGCTCTCATAACGGCGACTTACGGCTGAAAATCAGGGCGATTGAGGATTTTGACCGCATGGTCGTGGGCCCGGTCTGGCGCGCGCTCAATGAGCGCGGCCAGAATTACCGGCTGATAATCGGCACCGACCACCGCACCCCGGTAAACATCCGCAATCATACGGCCGAGCCGGTGCCGATGGCGGTCGTGGACGGCCCGGTTGCGCCGCCGGACGGCGCGCGCGTCTCCGGCCGGTTTGATGAATTCATCAGCGGCGGCAGAGACAGCGGCATGGCCTACAAATGGCTGCGGCAACTTCTGGGCAAGCAAGCACCCGCATATTTTTCCCGGCAGGAACCATGACGGAGCGCTTTTTATCACCTTAATTTTGCGCATACGGGCGCGCAAAATCTAGGCATCAGAACGCTTTCCAGAGCCCGTGAATATTGCAGTATTCAAAAGCGGTCAGCGGCCCCGCGGATTGCGGCGCGGCGAACTGCGCCGCGGGAACTTCGCCGGGCTTCAGAAACTGGCGCAATATTTTTCCATCAGCATGGATTTCAATCCACTCAATGTAATGCTTTTCCTCCATGGGATGGGGCACGCTGCCGACGCTTACCTTCACGCCGTTTTCAGTCTTTTCAACCACCGGCACATGTTTTTCCCTGGAAGCGTCAACCGTGTTGGCGATGCAGAGGCGCATCGGCTTGCCGCAGCAGACCAGTTCTCCGGCCCCGGCGTGCAGAACTTCCACGATATTGCCGCAGATATCACATTTATATATTTCCGTTCTTTTGGTCATTGCTTGCCTCCTGTATTTAGGGTTGTGCCAACCGGCGCATCGGCCGACGGATTGACAATTGTTGCGATTATACCGCATCCGCGAAAAATGTCATATTTATTTTTTTGCCTGACCGGTCTTTTTTTAATAGAATGCCGGCGTTGAACAACGGCAACCCATCCGTAAAAAAGCTGACAGGATAACGGGATTATCGCGCTGATCTTTTGGCCAGAAAGCCAAAGCGATGGAATATAAAAACAGATACGGACAATAATCATCACGGAAAAACTGAAAAAATGCAAAAACAATCTGCATATTCAATGGCCGGCGTTGACATTGACAACAAAATGACCGCCCTGCGGGCGGTCAAAAAAATGGTAAAAACAACCGTTGTGCCGGGGCAAATATGCGGAATCGGCTCATTCGGCGGAATGTTTGCCTCGCCCGGAAAGGAGATGGCGCTTATCGCCAGCACGGACGGGGTCGGCACCAAGCTGAAAGCGGCCGTCATGGCCGGCCGACACGATACCATCGGGCAGGACTTGGTCAATCATTGCGTCAACGATATACTGGTGCACGGGGCAAAACCGCTTTTTTTCCTGGACTATTTTGCAACGGCAAAATTTGACGCAAAAATCTTCAACGCGGTCGCGGCCGGCCTCTGCCGCGCCTGCCGGGAAAACCATTGCGCCCTGCTTGGCGGCGAAACGGCGGAAATGCCGGGGCTTTACCCGCAAGGGGAATACGACCTGGTCGGCACAATCGTCGGGGCGGTGGAACGAAAAAAAATAATCACGGGCAAAAACATCAGGCCGGGCGACATCATCGCCGGCCTGCCCTCCTCCGGACTTCACACCAACGGCTACTCGCTGGCGCGCAAAATAATCTTTGAGCGGGAAAAACTGAAAACAAACGACGTCCTGCCCGGAACGGGCAAAAGCGTGGCGGAAAATCTGCTTGCGGTCCATCGCAGTTACCTGCGGCCGGTTACCGCTCTGATGAAAAAAGTGAAAATTCAAGGGATGGCCCACATCACCGGCGGCGGGTTCCCGGATAATGTTCCGCGGATTTTGCCGGGGAATGTTGACGCCGTTTTTGATCTTTCGGCCTGGACCCCGCCGCCGGTTTTCCGTTTCCTTCAGGAGCGCGGGCATGTCAGCCGCGAAGAAATGTACCGGGTGTTCAACATGGGCATCGGCCTCGTCGTCATCATCCGTCCGGCCGAATATCCAAAAACGTTGAAAATACTGCGCAAGGCCGGGGTGGCCGCGCGAAAAATCGGCTGGATTACAAAAGGCCGGAAAAAAGTCCGTCTGGTCAACTGACCGCCGCGTCCCGCTTTTTCCACATGGCGTATAAATCGCTTTCCGTGGCCTGGATGCACCAGAAATCGTCGGACAGTTCCCGGCTTTCGGCGTAACCATAAGGCAAAGCGCCGTAACCGCCCCTGCCCCACTCCGCACCCCATGAATTTCTGAAAATCAGATTTTTCCGCCCATCGTCATAACCGACCGCCATGACAGCATGGCCGCCGAGCATTCTTTCGCCCTGCCGCGGCAGGCGGATATTTCCCGTCCGGCGGACATCTTTCCCCATGACATGCTCATAAACGGCAAATCCAAACACAAAGGGAAGCCCCATGGACAGGCATGCTCTCATTTCATCAAGCTTATGCAGGCGCTGATAAGCGGTTACCTGGTGCTTTTCCGCCTCTTGATAGCAATCCGCCGGCGGTTTTTCCTTGAAACGCGATATTTTATAAGGCCATTTTTGCTCCTTGCACACTCCAAGCGTTTTCAAAACCTTGATGCCGGTTCTGAGCATGGCGCCGGAGTCCTCGTGCACGGTGCCCATTTCAACGCGGGTGTTGTAATAGACGAAGAGCCGGCTCAAGTCCTGAAACCAATTCGGCAAAGAAGGGTGACTTGCGACTTTTGACTTCGCCTTGAGTTGCAGAAATTCCAGCGCGCCGATCAGGGCCTGGGCCGTGCAGGAGCCCAGATTGCCCTGTTGTTCAACCGGCGAGCATCCGCCGCGCAAATCAACTTTGGCGGGAAGTTTTGCCGGCACCCGGAACACGGCGCGGAAGGGAACATCGCGCCGGTCCGGCACATCCGGCAGCCAGCCTAACTGATAAACGGTTTTTTCATTCTCCAT
>JAQUQV010000038.1:0-8490 GCA_028715905.1 Kiritimatiellia bacterium | reverse complement strand
CTGGCCGTCGGCGACCGCATCAGCATCGGCGAAACCGTCATGACTTTTGAGCGGGCAACCCCGAAAGGCACCGAAACCGTCATCCGGGAACTGAACAAGGAAATGGAAAACGCCGGCAAGGGCTTCAAGACCATGATGATTGAAATTGTCGGCAACGACAAGGAAGACAAAAAAAACAGCACCGGCCGGATCAGCCCTCAAGTTTGAGCCATTCGTAAAGCGCGAAGCGTTCCGCGCAAAACATTTACCTTTGCAGCCCCCCCCCGCATCTTCACCTGGAGCGCGTCAGGGAGCGGGCTTCGCGCTATTGTCCGAATTTTCGGCCGCCGGAACAACGTCTTCGTCAGGCTCCACGGTTGTGGCGGAAACGAGCGCATCTCCTTCCTCCAGATTAATCAGGCGGACGCCTTGGGTTACGCGGCTGATGATGCGGATATCGCCGACCTTGATCTTGATGGTCTGACCTTGGGCGGTGATCAGCATGAGCGCGTCGTTTTCCATGACGGCATGGGCGCCGACCACTTTCCCGTTGCGCTCAGAGGCGCGGATGGCCATGATGCCCTTGCCGCCGCGGTGTTGACCGCGGTATTCCTCAAAAGACGTGCGCTTGCCGTAGCCGTTCTCGGTGCAGACAAAGAACGTGGATTTTTCATTAACAATTTCAATGGTTTCCACCTCGTCGCTCTCGGCCAGCCTTATGCCCCGCACGCCGATGGTGTCGCGGCCCTGGTTGCGCAGTTCCGTTTCATCAAAACGCAGGCTCATGCCGTTGCGGGTGGCCAGCATGATGCCGCTCTGGCCGTTGGTGAGTTTGACGCCGATCAAACGGTCATTGTCCTCAATTTTAACGGCGATGATGCCGTCACGCCGCGGATTTTTAAATTCCGAAAGTTTTGTTTTCTTGACGATTCCCCTGGCGGTGGCCATGACAAGAAACTCGTTTTCGGGAAAATCGCGCACGGTAACCATGGCGGCGATCTTTTCTTCGCTTTTCAATTCCAGCAGGTTGACGATGGCCTTGCCGCGCGCGGTGCGGCCGGCCTCTGGTATTTCATAAACTTTTTCCCAGTAAATGCGTCCGCCGTCGGTAAAAAAGAGAACATAATCATGCGTGCTGGCGTTAAAGAGGTGCTCCACGAAATCCTCTTCCTTCGTATCCATGCCGGTTACGCCTTTGCCGCCGCGGCGCTGGGCTTTGTAAGTGGCGGTGGGCACGCGCTTGATGTAGCCGGCATGGCTTATGGTGATGATGCAGCTGCGGTCGGCGATCAAATCCTCAATGTTCATCTCGCCTTCCTCGGGAGTTATTTCTGTCCGGCGGGGGTCGCCGTAAGTCTCTTTGATTTCAAGGAGTTCCTCCCGGATCACGCCGTAAATCTTGTTCCGACTGGCCAGCAGGTCTTTCAGGGAGGATATGAGCTTGATCACCTCCAGATAATCGGCTTCCAACTTGTCGCGCTCAAGCCCGGTCAGCTGGTAAAGACGCATGTCAAGGATGGCGTTGGCCTGGATTTCGGTGAGGCCGAACCGTTTCATCATCTCCAGCCGGGCGTCGTCGCGCGATTTTGAGGCGCGGATCACCTTGACGACCGCGTCCAGATGATCAATGGCGATTTTCAACCCCTCAAGAATGTGGGCGCGCGCCTCGGCTTTCTCCAGGTCAAAACGGGTGCGGCGGGTGATGACATCAAAACGATGCGCAATGAACTTCTGGAGAAACTCCTTGAGGTTCATGATCTTGGGGCGGCCGTTGTCAATCGCCAGCATGATCGCGCCAAAAGTCGTCTCCAGCTGGGTGCGTTTGAAAAGGTTGTTCAACACAACCTTGGGCGCCACGCCGCGCTTGAGTTCAATCACGATGCGGATTCCGTTCTTGTTGGATTCGTCGCGGATATCCGCGATGCCTTCAATGACCTTGTCCTGCACCAAGGCGGCTATGTTCTCAATGAGCGCGGACTTATTTATCGCGTAGGGAATCTCGGTGATGATAATCGTTTCCTTGCCCTGCTTCCCCTCCTCAATTCCCGCGCGGCTGCGCACCTTCATCTGTCCGCGCCCGGTTTTGTACATGTCCATGATCGGCTTGAGGCCGCAGATGATTCCGCCGGTGGGAAAGTCAGGCCCCTTGACGTGTTCCATCAGATTTTCCACGGTGGCCTCCGGGCGGTCAATCAGCATGAGCAGCGCGTCAACTATTTCATTCAGGTTATGGGGCGGGATATTGGTGGCCATGCCGACGGCTATGCCCGTGCAGCCGTTCATAAGCAGGTTGGGCAGGCGGGCCGGCAACACGGAAGGCTCGTCGATCTCGCCGTTGTAATTCTTGACCATCAGCACGGTATTCTTGTCAATATCGGCCAGCATTTCTTCCGCCAGCTGCCGGAGACGGGCCTCGGTGTAACGGTAGGCGGCGGCGTTGTCGCCGTCAATGCTGCCAAAGTTGCCTTGCCCGTCAATGAGGGGATAACGCAGGGAAAAATCCTGCGCCATGCGCACGAGGGTGTCGTAGACCGCCGTGTCGCCGTGCGGATGGTATTTGCCGAGCACTTCGCCGACGACATAAGCCGATTTCTTGAAAGGACGGTTGTGCAGCAATCCCAGCTGGCGCATGGCAAAAAGGATGCGGCGGGCGCCGGGTTTGAGCCCGTCACGAACATCCGGCAGGGCGCGGCTGATGATGACGCTCATTGAATAGTCAATGAACGAACGCTGCATTTCATCTTCAATATTGATGCTTTCAATCTGTTCGTTAGTTGTGTTCATTTTAAATTTTTACGCCCCGTCTTGCGCGCGGCAAGGCGCGCGGACGCCGGCCTTAAACATCCAGATTCCGCACGTTCAGGGCGTTTTCCTGAATAAATTCCCGGCGCGGCTCAACCTCGTCGCCCATGAGCAGCGTGAAGATATGGTCGGCTTCCACCGCGTCCTCCTGGACAACGCGGAGGAGCTTTCGCCGGGCCGGATCCATGGTGGTGTCAAAAAGCTGTTCAGGATTCATTTCGCCGAGCCCCTTGTAACGTTGAATGCTCAACCCCTTGCGGCCGATATTCCGGATCTGTTCAACAACCTGCAGGATAGAATTGAGTTCTATCGCCGTTTCGCCGTTGAGCAGCCGGTAACTCCGGCTTTCCTTTTCGTTTTCCTGGCCGGACGACAGCGGAAAGCCCTGCTTTTCAAGACCGGCAACCAGTTTCCCGATCTGGCTGGCGGCATAGATTTCCTGCCAGCGAATGCCTTTCTCATTGTTCGCCGCCTCGTTGTCCGAAAAAATCTCCAGTTGATAGCCGGCGTTCTGCTCAAGTTTTTCCCTGAGGCGCGTCAGTTCTTCGTCGTTATAGACAAAATAATAGGATTTTCCGCCGCCGTTCACGGCCGACACGTGGTATTTCGGCAGTGCGCCGGATTGCGGATGGCGGAGGCGGATATACTCGTCAAAAGCGATGCCCTTGCGCTTCAGGCTCTGCGCAAAGTGTTCCAGCTCAACCAGAGTTTCCAGCATGCCCAAAAGCTCCTTGCCGGCATAAGTCTTTTTTGTCTGCGGGGATTCCAGCCGCAGATCCTCGGATCCGAGTTCAAGCAGTTTCCGGGTAAGCCGGGCGTCGGAATCAATATATTCCTCCTTCTTTTTCCAGGTGATCTTGTAAAGGGGCGGCTGGGCCAGGAAAACGTGGCCGGCTTCAATCAGCTGGGGCATCTGGCGGTAAAAGAAGGTCAGCAAAAGGGTGCGGATATGGGCGCCGTCCACGTCGGCGTCGGTCATGATGATAATCTTGTGGTACCTGATTTTTGAAATATCAAATTCTTCCTTGCCGATCCCCGCCCCGATGGCGGTGATAAGCGTGCGGATTTCATTATTGTTAAGAATCTTGTCCAGCCGCGCCTTTTCCACGTTAAGCACCTTGCCGCGCAGGGGCAGGATGGCCTGAAACTCGCGGTTGCGGCCCTGCTTGGCCGAGCCGCCGGCGCTGTCGCCCTCAACCAGATAAAGCTCGCAAAGCTCCGGATCGCGTTCGGAACAATCGGCCAGCTTGCCGGGAAGCGCGGCGCTGTCCAAGGCTCCCTTGCGGCGGGTCAAATCCCGCGCCTTGCGGGCGGCGGCGCGGGCCCGGGCGGCAACCCTGGCCTTGTCCACGATGCGCCGCGCGATGGAAGGATGCTCTTCCATGAAAACGGCCAGTTCATCGTTGACGATTGACTCCACGATACCCTGAACCTCGCTGTTGCCCAGCTTGGTTTTGGTCTGGCCCTCAAACTGCGGGTTCGGCAGTTTCACGCTGATGACGGAGGTCAAGCCCTCGCGCACATCGTCGCCCGACATGGCTTCCTCGTCATCCTTGATCAGCTTATTGGCGCGGGCATAGTTGTTGACGCTGCGGGTGAGGGCCGAGCGGAATCCGCTCAAATGAGTTCCGCCTTCTACCGTGTTGATATTGTTCACATAGCAGCAGATGTTTTCCGTGTAAGTGTCCGTGTATTGCAGGGCGATTTCCACCACAACGCTTTCCTTTTCTCCGCCGAAAAATATCACCTTGGGATGGATCAGGTTCTTGTTGCGGTTGAGATGCTCCACGAACTCCGCGATGCCGCCCTTGAACATGAAAACTTCCTCGCGCTGGGGCTCTTCCTGGGAAAGGCGGATTTCTATGCCCTGGTTCAGAAACGCCAGTTCGCGCAGACGATTGGCCAGGATGTCCCACTCAAACTTCAGGGTGGAAAAAATGGAGCCGTCCGGAAAAAAAGTCACTTTCGTGCCGGTGCTTTTTGTCTTGCCTATTTTTTCCAGGGGGGAAGCGACCGCGCCCTTTTCATAACTCTGGTGATACACCGTGCCGTCGCGGCGCACCTCAACTTCAAACCATTCGCTGAGCGCGTTGACGCACGACACCCCCACCCCGTGCAAACCTCCGGAAACCTTATAGGAGCGGTGGTCAAACTTGCCGCCGGCATGGAGCGTGGTCAGCACTACTTCCAGCGCCGGTTTCTTTTCGGTGGCGTGCATGTCCACCGGAATGCCGCGGCCGTCGTCATTGACCGTCACGGAGCCGTCGGAATTAAGCTGGACCTGGATGGCGGCACAGTATCCGGCCAACGCTTCGTCAATACTGTTGTCCACCACTTCAAAAACGCAATGGTGCAGACCGCGCACGGATGTGTCGCCGATATACATGGCCGGCCGGCGCCGGACGGCGTCCATCCCCTCCAGCACGGTGATGGTGGTGGCATCGTATTTTTCGCCGTTTTTGGCCGGCGCCGCTTCGCCCGGACGATTTCCCTCCGCTTCTGCGGCTTTTTCTCCCTTCGCTTTCACAACGGATCCGGCCGCTTCCGAACTGGTTTTTTCGGACAATTCCTCTGCCTCGTGTTTCATGTCATAAATCCTTTTTTGCCCCTCGCGACGGGTTGATTTATTCTACCGGCGGATTAAAAAAAAGCAACATTTTTTTTCAAAAAAATAATCAAAAGCCGGGGCCGGACTTCATGAACGAACAGCGGGCGATCGGCTTGTTTTGTCCCATAAAAAGAAGCTCAAAATTGGTGCGCTCCCCGGCGGTGGGCGCAAACGGAGCGATTTCCACGAAACGGACATCGGCGGCAAGCAGATTTTTAATGATTAAAAAATAATCAGGATGGTCGGTGGCAATATGAATCTCCCCCCCCGCTTTCAATGTTTTCCGGACGGCGTCCCGGAACCCGGCGTCAAAAAGGCGCCGGCGGTGATGGCGGCGCTTGGGCCAAGGATCGGGGAAAAAAAGATAGTAAACCGAAACGCTCTCCGCCGGAATCAGGTTTTCAACGGCGAAAAAGATTTCCGAACATAAAAGCCGGATATTCCTGACTCCTGCGCGCCGGACAGCGCGGCCGACCTTTCCAATGCGCGCCCGGCGCCGGTCAATGCCCAGAAAAGACGATTCCGGACGGGAAAAAGACCGGGCCAGCAGGAAACGCCCCTTGCCACAGCCGAGGTCCACTTCCAGGTCAAAGGAAGTCGCCCGGTTAAAAACCTTTTCCGGCGCGAAAAACACCGGCGGATTTTCCGGTTTGAGAATAATGTCCTGAAGATTATCGGCCGCCATATTTGTAAAATTTCATGCCTGCTATAATTTCAAAGCGTTCAACGCCATGAAGACCAAAACCGTGAATATCGCCTGCGAGGCGACGCATGGCGCCAACTGGCGGTAAATCGGAAGCAACGAGGCCGCAAAATAGTCGCGGGTCATTATGAGGCATAAATGAACCGGAGAAAGCATCATGCCCAGATAACCGGAACCGAAAGACAGCGCCAGCGCTGCCATGGGCGTCAGCCCGTTTCCCTCCGATTCAAGCAGTCCCACCACCAGCGGAAAGGCTATGCCCGCTATTGACGAAGCCACGCCGGTCACAAAACCGGCCAGAAACGGCAGGGCGGCGATAATCGGCACGACGCCGATTTCCGACCGTCCCATCTCGCGGGCGGCTTCCGGCAGCAGGCGGGAAGTTTCCAGAAGGGATTGAAAGACAAGAATAGCGCCGATCGTGAGCAGGATATTGACATTGTGCGGCTTGAAAAACGATGAAAACATTTTTCCCCCTTTTCCCGCCCTTTTCCAGACAACCATCAGGCCGGAAAGAACGCCAATCAACATGGCGGAGAGTTTGGTTGTCTGCGGGTCGCACTGCGGCAGTATCGCGGCAAAGAGGGGGGGAAGCGCGAGCACGGCCGCGATAATAAGCAGAATCGGCCAGATCAGCCGCGCAAAAGGGCGCAAGCTATCCGAAACAACCGTTCCGGCCAGGCCGAGTTTATGCCGGAAAGGCCGCAAGAGCCAGAACCAGCCGAACGTAAAAGCCGCCGGCGTGAAAAGAATCATGGCGGCGGTAAAACGCCATGGCTCCATTCTGAAAACCGCCAGCCCGATGATGACCACCGGATAAATCGGCCACCAGTATTCCCAGACGTGCCGGAACCAGTAATTCACGGCCGTTTTCCATTCCGGCTTCCAATGTTCTTCATCCGCGCTTTGCTGGATCATCGGCGCGGACAGCAAGGCGCCGGCCGGCATGGGCATCAGGCCGATCAAAGCGGGCATTAACATGAGGCCCCACATCCTCCCGGATTTGCCCCCGATCCTGTTCGCGAAAGACTGCATGGCCCCGGCATTTCTTTTGTCGGCCAGTTCCCGCCCGAATTCCACCGCCAGCGCCGTTACCGCCACGAGGAGCCAGAGGTTTATATCGGCCAGCGCCCGCATGAAGAAAACAAAGACCTCGGGCAAACGGTTGCCCCCCCACCAACTGACTCCCAAACCGCCCAGAACCAGCGCAAGGCAAAGCGGAACTCGCAGCCGTCCGAGGAGAAGAATTCCGGCAAACACCGTCAATATTTTCAAGAGAGGCGAAAAATCGTTCATTTAATTTCCGGCGCAGGCTTTACCCTATCAGCAAAGCAATTATTCCAACCGCCATCAAATACACCGCAAAAGGGCGCAGGGTATTAAAGCGAAAAAATTTCAGGCAGAAATGAATGGCGCCGAAACTGGCGGCAAAGCTCATCAGGAATCCGCTCAAAATAAAAACCGGATCAAATCCGGTTTGGGGCGCCGCAAGTATTTCCCGGCCCTGAAAAACGATCGCCCCGGCAATCGCCGGCACAGCCATGAAAAAAGCAAAACGCACCGCGTTTTCCCGGCTTTGACCGCTGAAAATTCCTCCGGCCGCGGTCCATCCGGAACGCGAGGCGCCCGGGAGCAAGGCGACAACCTGCAGGCAACCGACAAAAATGGCGTTCCGGAAAGTAATGTTCCTTCCGGACGGCGCCAGGCGGCGCTCGGCCAGCAGGAAGAGCAAGGCGGTCATGATCATGCTCATGCCGGTTACCCAGGCGTTCCGAGCCGTCGCGTCGTTTTCCAGCCATGGCTTCAAGACCGGCCCCGCCAACACCGCCGGAATAGTAGCGGCAATTATCAGCCACGGCAAACGGCGGTAATATGTGCCAGCGACGCTTTCGATTTTCAAATTTCGATTTTCAAATTTCAATTGCCGGGGATGGCAGTTTACCCCATTGGCGATCTTTGAGAAATATGCATGAAAAACAGAAACCCATTCGCGCCAGAAATAAATCAGGATGGCCGCGAGACTGCCGCCATGCAAAACCGTGTCAAAGAGCAGCCCGCCGGCGTCCGACCAGCCGAAAAGGCGGCGCGCCAGGACAAGATGGCCGGAACTGCTGACCGGCAGGAATTCTGTCGCGCCCTGGATCGCGGCCAGCGCCAATGACTGCCATAAATTTAAATCAACATTCATTTTTCCCCATGAAAAAAAAACCGCGGTTCATATGAGCATTTTAACGCCGGCATGTCAATGGCATTACCGGGGATTAAAACAAATTGTAACCCCTCAGTTATGTGGGTGGATGGCAATTCAATTGGCCAGTCTTCGTAGGGGCCGCGCTTGTCGCGCGCCCGTCTTTATTGAAGAGGACTTCGCAAGCGAAGCCCCTACGGTTTCTCTCTC
>JAQUQV010000037.1 GCA_028715905.1 Kiritimatiellia bacterium | reverse complement strand
ATGCCGGTAATCGTTGCCATAGACGGGCCTTCCGCCTCCGGGAAATCAACCGTAAGCCGGAAGGTTGCGCAAAAGCTCAATTTCATCCATGTTGATTCCGGCGCCCTCTACCGGGGAGTCACGTGGTATTTCCTGAGTCAGCACGTCAACGTTCCCAATGACGCCGCGGCCGCCGCGGCGCTGCGGCAAATCCGCATGGAATTTTTAACCAGAGACAACGCGATAAAATTTTCCATTGACGGGCTTGAGCCGGACGCCGCATTGCGGTCCGAAGAGGTGAGCCGAGAGGTGAGCCGGATTGCCGCTTTGCCGGCGGCGCGGGAATGGGTTGCCCGCAAATTGAGGCAAATGCCGGCATTCGGCAATCTGGTCATGGAAGGGCGGGATATCGGCACCGCCGTTTTCCCGGAAGCGAGGTTCAAGTTTTATCTGGATGCCGCGCCCGAGGAACGCGCCCGGCGCAGATACCTTGAACTTAAAAATGCCGGCGCGCCGGTGGAATACGGGGAAATATTGAGTTCTATCATGAAACGCGACCGTTTTGACTCTTCCCGCTCCCTGGCGCCCCTCCGGACGGCGCCGGATGCGATCGTCATTCAGTCCACGAAAATGAGCGTTGACGAAGCGGCAAACGCCGTGCTCCAGCATATTCCTCCCGGCGCGGCTTCTCCGTAAAAAAAGCTCATCCCTGCCGCCGCAGGCCGTCCAGAAACCGCGCCATATCATCCGGCATCGGCGCGCTGAACTCCATTGACCGCCCCGTGGCCGGGTGCCGGAAACGGATTTTATGGGCATGCAGCATCTGGCGCTCGGCCCCGGCCGGCAAATCTCCGGTTGAGCGCCGGCCATAGCAGACATCGCCAACCACCGGATGGCGCGCGTGGGCAAGATGCACCCTGATCTGGTGGGTGCGGCCGGTTTCAGGCGAGAGGCGCACCAAAGAGTATTTGGCGAATTTTTCCAGGGTTTCGTAGCGGGTTACGGCGCTCCGGCCTTTTTTCGGAGCGGCGCTCATTTTTTTCCGGTCGGTCGCATGCCGCCCGATCATGGTCCTGATCGTTCCGTTCGGCGGCGTCAATACGCCGCGCGCAATCGCCAGATACTCCTTGTGAACGAGCCGTTCCTTGAACTGCGCGGCCAGGGAAGCGAGCGCGGCGCCGGTCTTGGCCACCGCTATGACCCCGCTGGTGTCCTTGTCCAGCCGATGCGCTATACCGGGGCGCAATTCGCCGCCGACCCCGGCCAGGGTGGGGCAGTGATGCAAAACCGCGTTCACCAAAGTGCCGGAATCGTGGCCCGGGGCCGGGTGCACCACCAAACCGGCCGGCTTGTCAATCACGAGCAGGCAATTATCTTCAAAGATAATTTCAAGCGGGATGTTTTCCGGTTTCAGCCCCGTCGGCCGCGGCGGCGGAAGGCATAGCTCAATTCGTTCGCCCGCTTTTGTTCCATGGCTTTCCTTGGCTCTTCGGGTGTTGACTGTAACCAGCCCGGCGCGAATCAACTGCTGAATCCTGGAACGGGACATTGCCGCGCCCATCTGTTGCGTCAGCCAGATGTCCAGGCGGACCCCGTCCCGGCCCTGCGCAACAATAAATATTCTGCGTTCTTCCATGTGGTTTTATCCCGCCGTGTATGACAACTCTCAGCGGCCCGGCCGGCTGGGTTTGCGCGCAAGGGCAATCCAGAGCGCCAATCCGGCCGCGAACAGCGCCAGGCTGACAAGTTGGGCAACCGGCGTTCCCAGCCAACAGAGCCGTTCATCGCCGCGCAGAAACTCAAGCAGGAAGCGGCCAAGGGAATAAGTCATGCAGTAAATTGCGAGCACCTCGCCGTTCTTTTTACGGCGACGGTAGGCCAGAAGCAGCAGCCCGTAAATCAGCAGGTTGAGCGCGGCTTCATACAACTGAACCGGATGGCGGTGGGCGTCATGCTGAAAGACACTCCAGGGCAGACTGGCGGCCTTGCCGTGGCAGCAGCCGTTTAAAAAGCATCCTATCCGGCCGAAAGCGTGGCCGAGCGGCAGGGCCGGGACGGCATAGTCCGCCAAGGCCAGGATATTTAAATGCTTGATCCGCGCGAAAACGACGCCGGCGAGAAAAGCCCCGATGAACCCGCCGTAATAAATGAGGCCGCCCTGGTCAATGCGGATAATGTTCCATGGATTCTGCAGGTAGACATGGATATTGGCCGTTACATAAGCCAGGCGCGCGCCGACAATGCCGGATAACATGAGCCAGAAGGCTAGGTCGGAACCGAAACCGGGAGAGCGGCCCTCGCGAACACCCAGAATGGTCAAATGCGCCGCTCCGGCCAGAAAACCGAGCGCCACCATGATCCCATACCAGTAAACCGGACGGCTGCCGACATAAAAACAGACGGGGTCCATACGTTTGCTCCAATGGAGAAAACATACTGGAAACATTATGTCTTTGCAACCCGTTAAACGGCCGGCCGCGCTTTATCCCAAATATTTTTCTGGCGCGGACAGCTGTCCGCGGTTATAATGGCTTTTGTCAGAAGTTCGCGGCTTTCCATGCACCGGGGCGCAGACCATGCATTCCGTCTTGACCAGGGTTCTGTTTGATATCATGTTTCCCCGCGCGTGCGCCGGCTGCCGGGGCCGGCCCGGCGGTGAATTTCTGTATCTTTGCTGGGATTGCCTGGCGCAAATCAAATTCATCAAGTTCCCTTATTGCCTCCTTTGCGGCAATCCGGCGTCTGGGATTCTCCCGCGGCAATACCTCTGCGCGGACTGCAGAAAGCGCCGGCCTTTTTTTGACTGCGCGCGTTCCGCCGCCCTCTACGACGGCTTGATGAAGGAAATGATGCTTGATTTCAAATACCGGCGGGCCGTCTGGCTGGGCCCCGATCTGGGACAATTAATGTGCGCGTGTTTGCGCGCGCATTTCCAAGTCCCGGAAATTGACATAATTGTCCCCGTCCCGCTGCATAAATCCCGGGCGCGGGAAAGGACATACAATCAATCTTTTCTGCTGGCCGGCGAAATCGCCCGCCGGCTCGGGAAAAGGCCGGTTGAAGGGCTCCGGCGGCTGACGGCGACGAAATCACAAACGCATTTGACATCCGCGGAGCGGGCGGCTAATGTCAGGGGCAAATTTGCCATAAACAGGCTTTGCGCCGTGCAAAACAGGCGCGTGCTGTTGATAGACGACGTAATGACCACGGGCGCCACGGTGAATGAATGCGCCCGGGTCCTCAAGGAGGCCGGAGCGCAGGAAGTGCTTGTATTAACGGCCGCGCGCGGTTAAACTGGCGGCATCAAAGCGCGAAGCCCGGTTTTTGCCTCGTGGTCCCGTCCGTTTCATCATAAGAGGAGGCTGGAAATGTTGTTCGGCCGCAAAAAGTACACAACGATCAGTATTCGTAAAAAGGATTTACCCGGCGGGTTGTGGGAAAAGTGTCTCAATTGCGCCGAGATTGTCTACAAGCAGGAAATTGAATCGCATCAAGGTGTCTGTCCGAATTGCGACTATCATTTCCCCATCCGCTGGAAAGAAAGGCTGAAAATCACGGCCGATGAGGGCTCATTTACGGAATGGGACGCCGATCTAGTCAGCGTTGATCCGCTGTCTTTTACCGGCCAGGCCGCCTATCCCGCCAAGCTTGAAGCCAGCCGGAAAAAATCCGGCATGAAAGATGCCATTATCTGCGGCCGGGCCGGGATAAACTCCCGCACCGCCGCGCTGGGGATAATGGATTTCAGTTTTCTGGGCGGCAGCATGGGGTCGGTGGTGGGCGAAAAGGTTACGCGCCTGTTTGAACGCGCTACTTCGGAAAAAATACCGGTGGTGATGTTTGTGGCCACGGGCGGGGCGCGCATGTATGAAGGCATGTTCAGTCTGATGCAAATGGCCAAGACCAGCGCCGCCGTGGCGCGCCATGCCGTGGCGCGTCTGCCGTACATTGTTGTCTTGACTCATCCGTCAACCGCGGGGGTCATGGCCAGCTACGGCGCCCTGGGGGACGTGATGATCGCCGAGCCGTACGCCCTGATTGGTTTCGCGGGTCCGAGGGTGATCAAGGAAACAACCCGCGAGGATGTGCCGAAGGGCTTTCAAAGATCGGAGTTTGTTCTGCGCCATGGCCTGATTGACATGATTATCCAGCGCAAGGAATTAAAAAAGACGCTCTCGCTCCTGCTGGAGTATATGGCGGGAAAGCCGTGAGACGGGGCTTGTAAGGCGCCGCAAATATGTCTGGAAACGGATTAAACAGGCGTCTAGAACGTCTTTACAAGCTCCATGCCGCCGGCATCAAGTTCGGGCTGGAGGCGGAAACCGGCCTGCTGGAGCTTCTCAACAACCCGCAGCGGGAGATAAAAAAAATCATCCACGTTGCCGGGACCAACGGCAAAGGATCGGTCTGCGCCATGCTGGCTTCCATCCTGCGCGCGGCCGGATTGAAAACGGGGCTTTACACCTCGCCCCACCTGAGGCGCGTCAATGAACGCATCCGTGTCAACGGCGCATGCATTCCGGACGACGATCTCGCCGCGCTTATTGAAAAAGTTGACCGTCTCGCCGAAGACTACTCGGGACGCGCCGGCGGTCGGCAGATCACTTTTTTTGAGTTTCTGACCGCTGTGGCGTTTGAATATTTCCGGCAGCAGGCCGTGGATGTTCTGGCGCTTGAAACCGGCATGGGCGGCCGGCTGGATGCGACCAATGTCATTACGCCGCAGGTTGCGGTCATAACCGGCGTCAGCCTGGAACACACCCAATGGCTCGGGCCGGATATTTCCTCAATTGCGGCCGAAAAAGGCGGCATCATTAAAAACGGGACGCCGCTTGTTGTCGGCCGCCTGCCGGAGGAGGCGTTCACCGTCATTGACCAGATAGCCCGGCTGAAAAACGCGCGGGTCATCAGGGCGGAACAGGCCGTAACCGTGAGCCGCAAGGAACAAACGTGGGACGGCCAAAAACTCAGCATTGAATCCGCGGCCGACTCCTACGGTACCGTCCGAATGCCCCTGCTCGGCGCTCATCAACTGGCAAACGCGGCGGTTGCGGTCGCGGCGCTTGAGGAATTTGCCCGGATTAGCTCCATGGATATTTCCGGGCCGGCGGTCAAAAATGGTTTCGCTTCCGTTTTCTGGCCGGGACGGCTGCAGGTCATTGCGCGCGATCCGGTTGCCGTCCTTGACGGCGCCCATAACCCGGAGGCGGCCGCGGCCTTGAACATTGCGCTTCGCGAATTATCCGGCGGGCGGCCCCTATCGCTGATACTGGGCATGTGCGCGGATAAAGACGCGGCCGGGTTTATCCGCAATCTGACCGTGCCGGTAAGGCGTTGCTGGGCGGTCGGCCTGGCGAACGAGCGCAGCCTGCCGCCCGCGGAATTAACGCGGCATGCCCGAAATGCCGGCTGGCCGTGTTCAACGGCCGCGCTCCCGCAGGCATTGGCGGAAGCCGAGCGGGCGGCGCGGGAGCAGGACGGGATTGTCTGCGCGGCCGGTTCGCTTTTTCTTGCCGGGGAAATATTGACATTACGGAAAGCTCCGGACGCGTAACCCGGGGAGGAGCGTTCTTTTCTTGTCTGTTTCCGGGGAAGATGGTAATTTTCTTTTCCTTGCCGGAGTGGCGAAATGGCAGACGCGCTGGACTCAAAATCCAGTGGTGGCAACACCGTGTGGGTTCAACTCCCTCCTCCGGCACAGTATTTTTGTAAGGCCTCAGTTTTGAGGGGGAGAGAGAAACCGTAGGGGCTTCGCTTGCGAAGTCCTCTTCAATAAAGACGGGCGCGCGACAAGCGCGGCCCCTACGAAGACTGGCCAATTGAATTGCCATCCACCCACATAACTGAGGGGTTACGTATTTTTTGTGTTTTCGGGTTGTCTTATCGTTTTTTTTATGTTATCGTTTTGAAAGTTGTTATATACTGTATTTGTTTTACCAGATAAACGGCAAAAACAGGCCTGGAAACAAGGTTCTGGAAAACGGACATGTCAACTAACCGGACAGAAAAGTATTGTTCCGCGGCGATTCTGGCGGCCGGCATGATGATCCTTACGGCCGCGGCGGAAAAGACCAATGACGTGCCTTTCGCCGACGATTTTGAAGTTTATACCAACCGCACCCCGCTGATTGACGGCACCAACGGCTGGTACGCTTCATCCAACGCCGTTATAGTCCAGACCAATATCGTCTATACCAACGGTGTCAGCGCCAAGGCCGCAAGCATTCCGCCCGATTGTTTCCTTTCCAACCGGTTTAACAAGATATCCAACAGCAACATCTGGCTGACCATGCACATCCGCCCGGCCCGCGATAACCTCGGCAATGCCGCCGATTATTATGTGACCAACAATCAATCCGCTGTCTTTTACGTGAACACCGGAGGATATTGCGTGGCTTATAACGGCACCAACGGCTGGAATGAGTTCAGCGAATTAATGGACGGCGGCGGCGCGCCGCAGATTGGAAGCAATGAATGGGGCCGGATTGATTTGCGGCTTAACACCAGCAACCACACATGGGCGTTGTTCGTCAATCATCAGTTGTTAAGCACCAATCTGGCCTTTGCCGACAGCAATTATTCCTCTTTTGCCGGTTTTGAAATCCTGGGGCCGGGAGAAAAGGACACGAATTATCCCGCTTCTTTTGCGGCAACGAGTTACCTTGACAATGTGTTGGTGGATTATCTTGCCCCTTCCGACATAACCGCCGCAACCAACAACTGGCGCCCTTTTATGGAAATGGACCTGACCAATATTTCACGCACGATCTGGAAAGGACAGAGCGCCTCAAGCAATTCTTTTCATGTCTGGAAATCAGCGGGTTGCCTGCCTCTGGATTTCACCAACACCATCACCTATACCAACTGCGGCGGATATACCAACTGGCTTTCGATTACACCGGCCAATGACACCAGCCATGGCGAACAGAGAACCGCCTGGATCGTCCTGACTAACACCGTCAATCTGCCGGTGAGCAATCAGCCCTATCAGGCCTTGGTTCAGATTGACGGCGCGGACGGATTTATGGGCGTCAGCGCCAGCAATTCACCGCAGTCCATTCTGGTATCGGTCCTTGTGCAGGGTCTGCCGCCGAGCCTGCAGGTGTTGCCGCTGGCTCTTACCAACACGGTTACCGCGGGCCATAACCCGCCCGGCCAGAATATTTACATTGCCAATACCAGCGCGACCCCCCGCGTTTCCATGACTTACGCCATTACTTCGGACAAGGAATGGATTACGCCCGGCGCGGCCAGCGGGTCCGTGGTGGATGAGACCAATGAAATTGCCCTGGCTTATTCAACCGCAGGTCTCGCGCCCGGCTGGCATACAGGCGTGGTGACCGTGACGGCCTCCGGCATCGCGACCCAGCAGGTTCAGGTGGTTATGCGCGTCAACAGCAGGCCGGGCCTTGCCTGGACTGCGGGCCAGCGGGCCTGGACCAATATAATCACCGAAGGAACAACTCTGCCGGGTTATACCTTTGAGGTATGGAACAGCAGCGGCGCGCCGACCGGAACCATGCAGTTTGCCCTGTCGGATAATGCCGACTGGATCAGCCTGTCTCCGGTCAGCGGAGAAAGTTCGGGGGACCGCCGGACCATTTCCGTGACTTACAATGTTGCTTCTTTGGCGCCCGGCGGTTATACGGGCACGGTCACGCTCGCAGGCACGGACGAGGCAACGGGCTTGGCCGCCTCCAACTCGCCCCTGAAAATAGTCGCCGACCTGCTCGTCAGGGGAAAAGCGTCCCTGGCCGTTGATACCGACAGCCTCTCAAACTCCGTTATGGCAAATTGCAGCGTAACCAACCTGGCCGCCTTCAATGTCTGGAACGACGCCGGTGTTCCCCGCGGCGGGTTGAATTATTCCATTACATCCCAGGCCGATTGGTTGAGCATCAGCCCCTCAAGCGGATTGCTGACCAACGAGACCGATACCATCACGGTCATATGGTCGGCCGGCAGCCGCGCGCCGGGAACATACAACGGTTCCATTATTGTTGACGCCACGGACGAACTGAGCGGCAGCCGCGCGCGGAACGCCCCCTGGACAATTAACGTCCGGATGACGGTTCTTTCCCGCTCTCCAAGTAATTATGAAAAGCCGACCATTTACGGCGCGCCCTACATCGGGCAGACTTTTACGGCCCGCAAGGGACTCTGGCAGAACATGGACCGCCTGACTTTTACCTACCAATGGCAGCGCGCCAACGACCCGGCCGGAAACGGTCTTACGAGTCTTGCGGGCGAAATAACCAGCAACCATGTGATCACCGCCGCCGACCGCGGGAAATATCTGCGGATTGCCGTGACGGCAACCGATCCCGTTCCTCCGCCGAATTCAGCGACCGCTTATTCCGATCTGGAGCCGGTGGCAAAAATAAGAGCGGCGCCGGACGATTTTGACGGCGACGGCATTGCCGACCTCTGGTTTTTTGACCCGGCCACCGGCATGTGGCGCGGCGCGTTCAACGCCAACGCCTTTGCCGAAGGTCAATTTGGCTGGACCGGCGTAACGGCCGTTCCAGCGGATTACAACGGCGACGGCATTCTGGACCTCGCGTTCTACGAAAACGCGCACGCCATGTGGTACGTTTATGTCATGCCCTCCGGGCCGATCATCAATGGCAGCCTTTTGGGCGGAATGACCGAAGAAACCCAGGCCACGCCGGTCCCGGCCGATTATGACGGCGATGGCTGCGCAGATGTCGCCCTTTACTGGCGCGGGTACTGGGCGATTCTTTATTCATCGCTGAACAGAATCGTGATTCTGCCGCCGATTGCCGGCATGGGCGCGGTTCCGGCCCCGGAGGATTATGACGGCGATCGGCTGACGGACATTGCCGTATATGATTCCGGATTATGGACCGTTTCAAACGCCTTCGGCGAAGTGTGGTCGGTTTCCCTCGGCAGTTCCGCCTGGCTCCCGGTGCCGGGGGATTACGACGGCGATAATATCGCGGACATCGGCGTTTACAGCCAGGTTTCCAATATCTGGAAAATGATATATTCCTCCTCGGGAGCCGTCCATTCCAGGTGCTTCGGATCCAGTTCGGGCGCGAACCTGCCCCGGCAGGGCTATTACGATCATGATCCTTATTGCGACCCGGCGGCAATGTATTATTCCGCGGACGGCGATTTTCTTATCTGGTGCGTAACGCGCACCAGCGACACCAACTTCACTTATCGCGGCCAATCATACCAGAAGAGCATTAACAACTGGCGGGTCAGCTGGTAATTTGCGCTCATCCGGCACGTTAACTCTTTCCTTGCATCTCTTCCGCAAAATGGTATTTTTATCCGCATTTGATCCCTGCGGAAAAATCTTAATTGAGGTCAACAATGTCCAGCAATCCATATCTGAAATTTGTTTCCGAATACGCACGCCTGATCAATGAGGGCACAGACCTTCAACTGGGCGGGTTCCCGTCCAAACCGCGGTCAACCCTTTCCAAAGAAGCGCCGCGCGCGCTCGTTTTTTCGCCTCACCCCGACGACGAATGCATTGTCGGCGCCCTGCCCCTGCGCCTTCTGCGCGAATTGAAAATGAACGTGATCAACGTGGCGGTAACGCTGGGCAGCCGCAAGGACCGCCAGATGGAGCGGCTGAACGAACTGCGCGGCGCCTGCGAGTATCTCGGATTCGGTCTTATTCAGACCGCCGCGACCGGCCTGGAAAAAATAAACCCGAAAAGCAGGGAACAGACCCCCGAACTCTGGGGCAAATCGGTTCAGATTGCGGCCAAAATAATCAACGACAATCAGCCGCAGGTGATTTTTGTGCCCCACGAAAACGACTGGAACAGCACGCATGTCGGGACGCAGCTGCTGGTGGCCGACGCCCTGCGCACCCTGCCGGAATCATTCTGCTGCTGGATCTGCCACACTGAATTCTGGGCGCCGATGAATAATCCCAACCTGATGGTTGAAGTCAGCGTGGCCGACCTTGCGGATACGCTCGCGGCCCTTTCCTTTCACGTCGGCGAGGTCCGCCGCAATCCCTACCATCTGCGGCTGCCGCCCTGGATGCAGGACAACGTGCGCCGCGGCGGCGAGCTGGTCGGCGGCCAGGGAGGAGCGGCGCCGGAGTTCGTATTTGCCGTTCTTTATCGTTTACAGAAATGGAACCGGCGCAAGCTTGAAGCCGCCCGTGAAAAGGGCCGATTTGTGTCCTGCAACGATTCGCTCAGTCTGATCTTCGGCTGAGCGGAAAGATCAGCGGTTTTCTTCCGCCTTCTTCCGCATCTCGGCGGTTTCTTCAAGATCGGAGAACCCGTCGCCGTCCGAGTCGGGGCTCAAGGGGTTGGTTTTATAGACGTGGATTTCGTCATAGTCGCAGATGCCGTCGCCATCGGCGTCTGCGCAAACCTTGACTTTTATCTGAATTTCACCCTTCATGCCGATCGGCAGGGAATAGTTTTTACGGAAATGGAGCTGCCCCGACCTTTCGGCAATTATATTGGTTTCTTTGCCTATAAAATAGGTCAGGTTGGTCTGCCCGCAGATCCGCATGATGAGGGCATTGGCCGGGGCGTTGACGCCGAAATGTTTCTTGTAAACAGCGGGATTTCCCTCGGGCCCGTAAGAGGCAAAATGGTCGTTCCACTGGCCCTCGGCCGCGCATTGAATAATCTGGCCGTGCTTGACCTTGATGCCGCTGTTTTGCCATGTCCGGTCGGCCTGAACCGTTACCGTGTATTCAACCGGCCCGGCGGGGTCAATTTTCGGCGGAACGTGGGCGCAGCCGGCCAGCGCGGCGGTTATGAGCGCGGCCAGCATGGCGCCGCGCCCGCGCGTTATTTTCAATGTTTGATTTTCAAATTTCAATTTATACCCGCGGTGATCCGGGCCATGCGGATTTTGCGTCCTTCCGCGGCCGGCCGTTTTTTTATCCGTTCTTGCGCTCAAATTCGCGCATGAAAGCGGCGAGCGCATCAACGCCTTCGGGCGGAAAGGCATTGTAAATTGAAGCCCGGATACCCCCGACCGAACGGTGTCCCTTCAATCCTTTCATGCCATGTTTTGAGGCTTCTTTGACAAACTGCTCTTCCAGCCCCTCGCTTGGCAGACGAAAAGTTACGTTCATGTCGGACCGGCATTCGCGCGCGGCCGTGCCTTTATAAAAACCGCTCTTGTCAATAACACCGTAAATTTTCGCCGCTTTCTCCCGGTTGCCGCGATAAATGTTTTCCAGCCCTTTTTTCAGCATCCAGCGCGAGACCAGCATCATAATGTAAATGCTGAAACAGGGTGGCGTGTTATAAAGCGAATTTTCCGCGATAAACGTCTTGTATTTAAGAATGGCGGGCAGATTGTCGGCGCCGCGCTCGGCCAGATCCTTGCGGATCACCACCAGGGCAAGGCCCGACGGCCCGAGATTTTTCTGGGCGCCGGCGTAGATAAGGCCGAATTGGTTGATATCAAACGGCCGCGACAGAATGTCCGAAGACATGTCGGCCACGAGCGGGCTTTCCGTGGCGGGAAAAGACTTCCATTGCGCGCCCGATATGGTTTCATTGGAGGTGATATGCACGTAAGCCGCGCCGCCGGTCAGCTTGAGATCGCCGGCGGCCGGCACCCGCGTCGGGATGTCTTTTGCGGTATTGGCGGCAATGTTGACTTTGCCGACAATGGCGGCTTCTTTGACGGCTTTGGCAGCCCACGCCCCGGAATTGGCATAATCCGCGGTCTGACCGGCGCCGAGAAAATTGAGGGGGATCATTGCAAACTGCAAACTCGCCCCCCCGGCCACAAAACACACGGCGTAATCGTCCGAACAATTGAGGAGACTGCGGTAATTGGCGACGGCCTCGGCATGGACCGCGTCATATTCTTTACCCCGGTGGCTGCTTTCCAGCAGCGACATACCCGAAGCCTGGTATTCAATCATCTGATCCCGGGCTTCTTCCAGCACTTCCACCGGTAAAACGGCCGGTCCCGCATTAAAATTATAAACGCGCGCCATAGCTTGGGCTCCCTTCAATATATGGTTTAAAATCAGATTCGGCTTTTGTCCGTCCCTCCGGCCCTTTATAATCATTTCCCGGACCGGTAACAAGACTTTTTTGTTGAAAACAGTTGACGCCGGCCTGCTATTATTATAGATTTAACCCCGACTATTTATAGGAAGGAGGTGATCCGCGCAAACCGGGGCACGCTGGGGCCAGACCGCGCAGGGCTTTACGGCTGGGACGGGATTGGCGCTCTTCCGCAGTGCCGGTAATCTAGAATAGCATGTTGTTTCTGAACGTTTAAAACGAAGTAATTGTTTTTGCAAAAGAAAAGGAATTCACAGAATGAAGAATAAAATTATCGCTTTGTCGTTTTGTCTGATGTTTGTAACATCTCTGGCGCTGGCCCAGGAAGCGGCGGCCCCGGCCGCCCCGGCCGCGGAAGCGGCTCCCGCCGCAGCCCCCGCCGTAGCCCCGGCCGCAGTAGTTCCGGAAGCGGCTCCCGCGGCGGCGCCGGCGGCTGACGCTGCTGCCGTTCCGGCCATTGTTCCGGCCGTGTCGGCAATGATGCCCTTGGAACTGCGCAAGACCGGCGTGGTCAGCGTTACCAAAGACGCCAGCGGCAACGTTACCGCCATCAGGCTGGTTGTTACCAGTTATGATATTCAACTGGATGAAGGCAGCAAACCCCTGGAAGCCATGGACGGACAGAAAGTCAGGGTAACCTGCACGCTCAGTCATGAAGGCGGCAAAAGAATTCTGACCGTCAAGGGCGTTGAGCCTGTTACCGAAGGCGGCGCGCTTCCTGAAGCGGCTCCGGCCGCTCCGGCGGCGGTTCCGGCCCCGGTGGCTCCCTAAGGCATTCCGTAAATTGCCAGAGCGAAACAAAAACGGCCGCAGTTTAAAACTGCGGCCGTTTTTTTTTCAGCCATTTTTCGCCGTGCCGGGGTAATGCCTCAGTTTCTTGGGTATTTTGGTGATTACCGCGTAATTTGATGTTTTGGAAAATGCGTGTCGCATTTCGTTCAAAAAATTTCCGGCGATTCCAGCCCATCTGTTCCGTTGCCGCGCTCGCGCATACACGAGTATAGCGCTTCACGCGGCGTCGGCACATCTGAGCCGGACTGGACGGATTTTTTCGAATCCCGCTCCGCGGGCAGCGAAATGCGCCGCGCGGATCATCTCGCGCCACAAAGACCCCTGGCGCGATACTCGCCCGTTTAGATCGCGGCCGGTTTGGCGGGATATCCGGCTTAAGACGAGTTCTGGAAAAACAACGCCGTGTAACGGTCTGTTTTCTGATTGGCCGCGATTTTATCGAGGGCGGCCTTGAAGGCCGCTTCAACATTGGAAGAACGCTTTTTCAACGTGTGCAAGACCGTCATCAGGATTTCGCGTGTTCTGGCGCCGGCATCGGATTGGGAACCAAAACTGAGCTTGCGGGCAATGACCAGGGGACGCAATTCGCGCGGCACATACATGCAATGTTGGCGGCCGTTTTCCATGAACATATAAACCAGCGCAGGATGTTTCTTGCCGCTGGCACAGGCTTTGCATCCTGGCCGAATACAGGGCTTCCTGATCTCGGCCAGTGATCCCCTGGCCAATGGCCACAACGCTCTTATTTCCTCGGCTATTATGGCCTTTTTCGTAGGAGCGCTGCCCCGCCAGCGCGATGTTTTAATTATTTCACACGTTCTGAGGCCTTACGTGCCGGGACCGGAAAACATGGCAACAGAGCGGGCGATACGCCCGGTCACGCGTGTTTTTCCGAGCACGGCCAGCATTTCAAAAAGTCCCGGCCCCATGGCAAGTCCGGAAACGGCGACCCGGACGGCGTGGATCAGCGGGCCGGCGCCGATTCCGGATTCCGCGCCGTATTGCCGCAACGCCTGCTCGCTTGCGGCGGCATTGAATTTTTCCAGTTTTTTAAACCGCTCGTTCAATTCAAGCAAACGGGGAAGAATATCATCGCCCGTTAAGAGCCTTTTTTTCACCGCCGCCGAATCGCAGGGATAATCCTCGGTAAAGAAAAACGCGCCCAGCGCGGCTATATCCGGGAAAATTTTGATCCGCGGCCGCATGAGTTCAAATACTTCGCCGGCGTATCCGGCATCCGCATCCGGTTTCCAGAGTCCATGCCCCGCCAGTATCCGGCGGCATTCCTCGGCCAGGATTTCGCGGGGCAAGGCTTTGATGTATTCGCCGTTCATCCAGCTTAATTTTTCAAGGTCCACCCGCGCCGGAGCCGACTTGACCCGGCTTATTTCAAACAAGCGGATCATCTCCTCCCGCGCCAGAATCTCGCGGTCATCGCCGGGAGACCAGCCGAGCAGGGCGAGGTAATTGAACAAAACATCAGCCAGATATCCCTTTTCGCGGAATTCACCCACGAAAGCAGTTCCGTCCCGTTTGGAATAGGGTTTACCCTGCGCGTTGACGATCATCGGCAGATGGGCGTATTGCGGGACGGCCGCCCCCAGGGCCTGGAACATGGCCGCATGGCGATAGGTGTTTTCAATGTGATCGTCGCCGCGGATAATATCCGTGATGCCCATGGCGATGTCGTCCGCCACGTTGGCCAGATGAAAAACCGGAGTGTTGTTGGAACGGACAATGACAAAGTCCTTCATGTCGGCGGCCGCCTTGCGCAACTGCCCCTTGATTGCATCCCGGAAAATGATATCCGTTCCGGGCATCTTGAAAACAACGCATTCCCCCTCCGGCGCGCCGTCCTTGCCCGTCCGGGGCGCGCGGTAGGCATGGCCGGAGGACAGCAATTTTTCCGCCGTTTCAAGGTGCGCCGCCAGCCGCGCCGACTGGTAGACGGGCGGCTCGTCCGGCTCAATCCCCAGCCAGTCCATGGCCGTGAAAATGGCCTGCAGGGCTTCCGGGGTGGAACGTTCCCGGTCGGTGTCTTCTATCCGCAGAAGAAATTTTCCGCCCGTGTGGCGGGCAAAAAGCCAGTTGAAAATCGCCGCCCGCATATTGCCAATGTGGACCTGGCCGGTCGGGCTGGGCGCGAAACGTACTCTGGTGCTCATGCTGACCTCGCAATGCGATTGTTGTGTTGTTTCTGCCGGGCGCCGGGCCCGGTTATGCCGTGTTTGGCCAGCATATATGAATTTCCCGAGAAATGAAAGTTGCTTTTGGCGGATATTATTAGTAGTGTTTCCGGCAATCCGGTGTTTTCAATTTCCATTAAAATTCTTTCAAAAGAGGTGTATTATGCAATTCAGGATATTTGACCTCCTTTTGCCGCGGGAAACGCAGTTTTACGCCTACATGCGGCAGCTGGCCGACGTTCTCGCGGAAGGGGCTAATTTTTTCCGGGATTTTATCAGCCGTTTTGACAAGCTCTCCGAGGCCGAAATGCATCTGAACCTGACCACGGTCAAGGATTATGAACTGAAGGGCGATGCGATTGAGATGAAAATCATTGACGAACTGCACAAGACTTTCATCACCCCCCTTGACCGCGAGGATATTCATTCCATCGCCATCGGCATTGACCGCGGACTAGACATTCTCAACAGTGTCGCCCAGAAAATTGAGGTTTATAACATCAGAAAATTTCCGCCGAACGTCGCCGCGTTTTCCGAGCTGATCGCCGATATCGCCGGGCAGATCGGACCGCTCCTGACCGCGCTTGAAAAAAAGAGGGGCGTGAACGAGGTGGTCGCCGCCATCCACACGATTGAAAACAAGGCCGACTATCTGTTTCATCTGAGCATGGCCGACCTCTTCAGCGGCTCCTATTCCGCCGTTGATATTGTGCGCTTCAAGGACGTTTACGAGCATATGGAGTCCTGCGTGGATTCCCTGGACTACATCGGCAAGGTTGTGCGGGGCGTGCTGGTGAAAATGGGCTGATGATATGATTGATCTTGTCCACCTGGCCGTTATTGTCATCGCGGTTGCGCTGCTGTTTGATTTTTTCAACGGGTTTCATGATGCGGCCAACGCCATCGCCACCATTGTCGTTACGCGCGCGCTGACGCCCCTCCAGGCGGTCGGACTGGCGGCGATGGCCAATTTTGTCGGCGCTTTTATCTTCGGCGTCTCCATCGCCCAGACCATCGGCAAGGGAATTATCACGCTTGAAAGCGTGACCGTGCCGCTTGTCCTGGCCGCGCTGGTCGGCGCGATTATATGGAATATACTGACGTGGCTCTGGGGTTTGCCGACCTCCAGTTCGCATGCGCTCATCGGCGGGCTCATAGGCAGCGCCATTGCCGCGGCCGGCTGGCAATCCGTGCTGTTGGGCGGGGTAACGAAAATATTCGCGTTTATTTTTCTCGCCCCGCTGTTGGGCATGGCCGGCGCCATGGTTTTCACAACCCTTATTTTCTGGATATTCCGCCGCGTGCAGCCCGGCGTCGCCAACGCTCTTTTCAGGCGTCTCCAGTTGATCTCGGCCACTTTTTACAGCCTCGGCCACGGCACGAACGACGCTCAGAAAACCATGGGAATAATTGTCATGACCATGTACGCGGCGAATCTTACCCAGTCGTTTCATGTTTCGTTGTGGGTCATTCTTTCCTGCCATGCCGCCATCGCGCTCGGCACCGCCTTCGGCGGGTGGCGGATTGTGCGCACCATGGGCACGCGCATCACAAAAATCCGGTCCATGGAAGGCTTCTGCGCCGAATCCGCTTCCGCCCTCGTCCTGCTCGGCACGGCGCATCTCGGCATACCGGTCAGCACCACGCATGTTATCTCCGGAGGCATTTTCGGCGTCGGCGCCGTGGAGGGAGCCGGCAAGGTGCGCTGGGGCACCGCGCGTAAAATTATCTGGGCCTGGATGTTGACCATTCCGGCCACGGCCTTCTTCAGCTGGGTAACCTACGGCCTGATAATGCTGTTGAAACGCGCCGGGGCATTCAGTTTTTAACAGCGGTAAGTCATGCTGGTTGATACCCATGTCCATTTTGACGGCTTGCTGGAGACGGACGCTCCGGTTGCGTTCATTGAACGCGCCCTGGCCCGCGGGGTGAAGAAAATGATTGCCGTGGGCGGTTCCGCCCGCGGCAATGAGATTGCCCTGCAAACCGCCGCGGAGCGCCCGGAAAACGTGCGCGCCGCGGTTGGTTTTGACCGCAGCCAGGCGCTCGGCGCGCCGGACCTGGCGGGGTTTGCCCGAATGCTGGAAAACAGGATGGCGGCGGCCGTCGGAGAAACGGGGCTTGATTTTCATGCGCCGGTTCCGCCGCGCGAAGCCCAAAAAGAGCTTTTCAGACTGATGCTGCAAAAAGCCCGGGAGCGCGTTTTGCCGGTGATAATCCACAACCGCGAGGCCGACCGTGAAATTCTTGAAATTTTGGAGGAACATGTCCGCCTCTGGAAGGGGCCGGCCGACAAAATCGGCGTCTGCCACTGCTTTACCGGAACGGAGACGTCCGCCCGGCGTTTTCTGAGCCTCGGGTTTTATATAAGTTTCAGCGGTATCCTGACTTTTCGCGCCCGGCATTCCGCCGCGCTGGCTGAAGCGGCCCGCGTGGTTCCGGATAACCGTCTCTTGATTGAAACCGACGCGCCTTTTCTCGCGCCGGAGCCTCTGCGCGGCCGGGTCAATGAGCCCGCCAACGTGCGTTACGTGGCCCGGGCCCTGGCGGATATCAGGGGAAAAACGCTTGAATCCGTCGCCGCCGTCACGACAAAAAACGCTGAAAATCTTTTCTGGGATAAAAAATAAGCCATGAGCCCTGAAATTCTTGTCAGCAACGACGACGGCTTTCATGCCCCCGGCCTGACCGCCCTGTACCGGGCGGCGGCCGGTCTCGGGAAAGCGATTGTGGTGGCCCCCGCCGCGGAACAGAGCGGGGTGGGACACGCCATCACCGTTTTCAACCCGCTTAAAGTCAGGAAACACAAATTTGACGGAAAGCACGCGGGCTATTCCGTTAACGGGACGCCGGCCGACTGTGTCAAAATCGCCTGCGGGGTTCTGCTCCGGAGGCGGCCCGCCCTCGTGGTCAGCGGCGTCAACCTCGGCCCGAACGTCGGCATCAGCGTGATTTATTCCGGCACGGTTTCCGCGGCGGCGGAGGGCGCCATCCTCGGCGTTCCCAGCATGGCGGTTTCGCTGGACACGTTTAAAAATCCCCGCTGGGACACGGCCGCGCGCATTGCCCGGCTATTGGCCGGTGAAATTATGCGGAGAGGCCTGCCGCCGGCCACCATGCTCAACGTGAACATTCCCAACCTTCCCTTGAAAAAAATAAAGGGGCTGGCCATAACGCGGATGGGCCGTTCGCGTTTTGCGGAAGTGTTTCACCGCCGGATTATGCCGCGCGGCGGCGATTATTACTGGCTGGACGGCGTGCTGGAACCGCAGGAAAATTTGCAAGGCACCGATATCCAGGCGGTCAAGCAAGGCTATGTTTCCATAACGCCGGTTACCTTTGACCTTACAAACCGCGCCGTCCTGCCGGAATTGGCAAAATGGGATTTAAAACTTTTCCGGGGCGGCCGTTCCCGTTGTTAATTCCGCCGGCGCGCGTATCTTATTTTCAACGCCGAACTCGCGCAGTTTGCGGTGCAGCGTGCGGCGGTTGATGCCGAGCCTTTGGGCGGCCAGCGTGCGGTTGCCGCCGGCGGCCTCCAGCGCCGCCATGATCATCCTGCGGTTGGCCTCGCGGATTGAGCTCGCCGCAAGCGGGGCCGCCGGCGCAGCCGGCTGAGGCGCGGAAAACCGTTTGTCCGCGCGCACGGAAGCCGGCAGGTCGCGCAAAGTCAGTTTTGGGCCCCGGCCGAGGACCACCATTCGCTCAATAACGTTCCTTAATTCGCGCACGTTCCCGGGCCAGTCATAAGCAACCAGGGCATCCACGGCGTCCGAACTGATATCCTCAATTTTGCGGTTGTTTTCCAGAGAAAAATCATGGAGAAAATGTCTGGCCAGCAAGGGGATGTCATCCCGCCGTTCCCGGAGCGGCGGCAGGATGATTGTTACCACGTTCAGCCTGTAAAAAAGGTCGTTTCTGAATTTACCCTCCTGCACGAGTTTCTGCAGGTCGTTATTGGTGGCCGTAACCAGCCGGATATCGGCCTCCAGGGTTTCCTGGCCGCCGACTCTTTCAAATTTCCACTCCTCAAGCACGCGCAGCAGCTTGACCTGGATCGCCGGCGCGATCTCCGAGATTTCATCCAGGAAAAGAGTGCCGGCTTCCGCCATCTCAAACCGCCCGCGCCGCCGTTCCGAGGCGCCGGTAAAAGCCCCTTTTTCATGGCCGAAAAGCTCGCTTTCCAGCAGACTCTGAGGGAGCGCGGCGCAATGGACCGCAATAAACGGCCCGCGCGCGCGCGGACTCAGGTTATGAATGGCATGCGCCACCAGTTCCTTGCCGGTGCCGCTTTCGCCCTGAATCAGCGCCGTGGCCCGCGAGGGAGCGACCTGTCTTATTAATTTGAATAATTCGTCCATCGCCGGCGTCCGGCCGATAATCGCCTCCAGTCCGTATCTTTTGTCAAGCTGGGTGCGCAAACTCCGGTTTTCATTTTCAAGCTGGCGCGAACGCAGGGCGCGGGCGATCACGAGCTCCAGCTGATCCAGATTCAGGGGTTTGGTCAGAAAATCATAAGCGCCGACTTTCATCGCTTCCACGGCTGATTCAATGCTGCCGTATGCGGTGAGGACAATGCAGACCGGCCGCGATTCATGGGCGAGGGCGCGCCGGACCAGCGCCAGGCCGTCCATGCCCGGCATGCGCAGGTCGGTCAGTAGTATATCCACCTGGCTGCCGGCAAGCAACTGCAGGGCCTTTTCGCCGTTGTCGGCCTGGAGAGTCCGATATTTGCCCGTCAGCGTTCGCTCCAGCCCTTCGCGCGCATTCTTTTCGTCTTCAACAATCAGAATGACTGGTTTTTTACTCACTCGTTTTTTCCTTGCCGGGAAGAGTTTGAAGGCGCGCCGCGCCGTTTGCGCGGCGCCTTGAGCAGGCGCACCCGCCGCTCGTCCAGCGGCAGATAAATTGTAAAAGTTGTGCCGGATTTCGGCTGACTGTAGACTTCTATTTCTCCGCCGTGGTTCCGGATAATCCGCTGGACGATGAGAAGCCCCAGCCCGCCGCCGCGGCCCCGGTCCCCCGGCCAATTCGGTTTGAAGAGGCGGCCGGCCTGTTCCGCGGACATGCCCTCGCCGTTGTCTTTGAAGGAAACGCCCACCTGGCGGTCGTTGCTGAAGAGGGTTATTGTCAGGAACCCGCCGCTGGCCATGGCCTGCAGGGCGTTTTTAATGATATTGAAAAAGGCCTGTTTGATCTGATGGCGGTCAATTGAAATGGCGGGGACCGGCTCGGGCATCTTGACGTCCACGATGACATCTCGGTTTTCTATTTCATGTTTCATAAAGGCGACGGTTTCCCTGAGAACTTCGTCTATTTTCCATAATTGCCGGTGGGGCGCCGCCGGCCGGATCGCCTTGAGAAACTGGGTAACGATCATGTTTAAACGCTCAACCTCGCCGCCGGCCACCTTGACCAGCTCCCGCATGTTGTCCTGCTTCCTTTCCGGAGAACGCTTCAGTTCCCGTTCCAGCAATTGCAGGTGAATATGGAGCGAATTGAGCGGATTGCCGATTTCATGGGCCACGCCGGCTGCCAGAAAGGTCAGAGCGTTCAGGCGCTCGGACATCAAAACTTTGATTTCTTTCTCGCGTTCCGTGGTTATATCGCGGAGAATCACTACGGCGCCCCGCGTCTGGCCTTTATCAAGGGAAATAGGCATGATGTATAGATTGAGAAAACGTTTTTCTGGATAGGTGATTTCCAGCTCGCGGCTGATCAGTTTTGACCACTCCGCTCCTTCAGGATTAAGGGCGCGTTCCCATTCAACCTCCTTTAAATAGCTGGAAATAGGCTGGCGGCAGGCCTTTTCCATCGTAAAACCCAGCATGAGCGCGGCCGTGTTATTGGCATAGGCAATACAACCGCGCTGATCCAGCACGATAATGCCGTCCCGTAACACGTTAAAAACCGTTTCCAAAAGCCCTTTTTCCTGCCACAAACGCATGAATTGAACCTGCAGGTCCTGCGGATCAAGCTTGTCAAACCTTTCTATCAGTTTATCTAAAAATTCAGCCTTCATATTTATTGCCGGAAAAAGTCTTTTTTTAGAAAAAGAAAAAAACAGTTGACAATACCTGTTTGATATCGGATTATGCCGTTCAGACTGGTAAATTAAAACAAAAAAGTGAAAAATTGCCATGGCAAAAATCCTCCTAGTTGACGATGAGGCCAGCATTCTGAGCGTTTTGAGCGTCCTGCTTAAGGCGGAAGGATACGAGGTCGTCCCCGTTGATAACGGGGAAAAAGCCCTGGAGCTTCTGAAAACCACGCCGTTTGATCTGATGATTTCCGACATCCGCATGCGCCCAATGGACGGGATCACCCTTTTGAAAGCGGCCCGCGAACTGAAGTCCGCCATGTCGGTATTGATGGTAACCGGTTACGGCACGATTGAAACCGCAGTGGAAGCTTTAAAGTACGGAGCTTTTGACTATATTACCAAGCCTTTCAAGGTGGACGAACTGCTGATTACCGTCCAGCGCGCCTTGGAATACAACCGGACCATCAATGAAAACCTTGATCTCAAGGCGCAATTGACCGGGAAATACAGGTTTGAAAATATTATCGCCGAGAGCCGTTCCATGCAGCATGTCTGCGAAATGATAGAGCGCGTCGCTCCGACCGACGCGACCGTGCTCATTTACGGCGAAAGCGGCACCGGCAAGGAACTGGTGGCGCAGGCCATTCATGCCCACAGTCCCCGTAAAAACAAGAAATTTCTGCCGCTTAATTGCGCCGCCCTGCCGGAACCTTTACTGGAATCGGAGCTCTTCGGACATGTCAAGGGCGCTTTTACCGGCGCGGCTTCCGATAAAACCGGACTCTTTGAGGTGGCAAACAACGGCACGCTCTTTCTGGATGAAATTGACTCCATGCCGCTCGGCATTCAGGCAAAATTACTGCGCGTCCTGCAGGATAAACAAATCCGGCGGGTTGGCGGAAATGAGCCGATTTCGGTTGATGTCAGGGTGCTTGCCGCCACCAATACGCGTCTGGAACAATTGATTGCCAAGGGAACTTTCCGGGAGGATTTGTATTATCGCCTGAGCGTAATCCCCATTGAAATAAAACCGCTGCGCGAACGAAATGAGGATATTTTGCCGCTTGTTTATCATATTCTCCGCCGGGAATCAGGCCCAAATAAGGAATTGCCGAACATTGAACCGGAAGCGCTTGCTATTTTTGAGCAGTATGCCTGGCCCGGTAATGTCCGCGAACTGGAAAACGCTCTCAAACATGCCCTTACCTTTGCAAAAAATAATGTGCTGGATAAGGATTGCCTCCCCCTGAAAATAGTGCAAATGCCATCCATAAAAGGTCCGGACACCAGACGCGAAGATTATAAAGGAAAATCATTAAAAGCGTTTTTGAGAATAAAAGAAAAAGAGTATTTAGCCGACGTTTTAAAGGATGCTAATGGCGATAAACAAAAAGCGGCAAAATCCTTAAGAATAAGTCTGGCTACTTTATATCGTAAACTGCCAGAAACACAGGAATAATATCAAATCTGTGTATTATATTTTAGAAAATGATATAACCTGAATTTTGCACGCAAAGCGCGTAAAATTCATCCGAAGGGCCGTGATGTGTCTGTAATAACGGGCGCAAACTGGGTTAACCACGTTAGTTTTTGAAACAACCAAATGAAAACTTCGGGTATAAATATATACCACAGGAGCGGCAACTGTATTTGATCAGTGTAGGAGCCGCATCCCTATGCGGCGATTCCGAAGCGATCCGCATCCCTATGCGGCGATTCCGGACGGCAAAGCATACATCGCCGAACAGTGGTTCGTCTCCTTGATTTTACGCTTTTTTGGCATGATTTATGCTCTATTTTATGATGAATATCAGTGTCATTTTGAAAAATGGCTGAAATCACGCACAATCTGAAAAGTTTTTGATGGCGGCACAGCCGTCTTGGAAAGGGGGTGGAAGAAGAACCAAGTTTGCACTGAATACGATGAAATCAACCGGAAGCGGTTGTTAACA